>JBFGQG010000253.1:0-5819 GCA_041564295.1 Anaerolineales bacterium
CGGCAGTGCCGATGAGTGGAGGGTCGTAGTTCAGGCTGCCTTTCTTGCCGATCGATGCATAGTGAGGCAGGTATTCCTGCGTACGGTGGTCACCACCGTTTGCGACGCCGACGATGATGAGCGGCTGCATTTCACCGGCAGCGATCAGACGGTCTGCTGCACCAGCGGCCTGCCAAGTGTGGCCGGCAAAACAATCGCTGACAAAATCGTCGAACAAGTTTTGCCCGTCGTGCATGTATAAGACGGGGTAAGATTCAGCGGCCTGGTCATACCCGGGCGGCAGGTAGACGTATAAAGCCCGCGTGGGCAGAGAGCCGGGAAATTCAGGGATCTTAATCACCCTTGAAGGGGTAATGGTTGCTGACATGAGAAAGATTGTATTAGATATTTCTTTTCAATGGTATTTGGAAAATGAGTGACCCGTATGCACGATCGACCAGGTTATTTATGTTTCTTTAAGTGCCAGGATACATCTGCCTCCACCCCCTGCGCCCAGGATAAGACCATTTAACCATTTAATCGTATGATAAGATGAAAATCATATTCAAGGAGGATCTCAATGAAGTCAAACAATTTCATCATCCGCTGGTTGATTAACATGGTCGGCCTTTATCTCGCCGTCATGCTCGTCCCCGGCGTAAATCTTGCCTCGACCGAATGGGTCTCGTTTCTCTGGTTGGCGCTCATTTTCGGGTTGTTGAACGCGCTCGTTCGACCCCTGCTGGTACTGCTGACCTGTCCGTTGATCATCTTGACCCTCGGCCTTGGCACGTTGATCCTGAATACGGTCATGCTCTACCTGCTTCAATGGGCTGCCGGTTTCTTCAACATCGGTTTTTCACTGGCCAATTTCTGGTCTGCCTTCCTCGGCGCTCTCGTGGTCAGTGTTGTCAGCGTAGTGCTGACGATGGTGTTCAAGGAAGATTCAAAGAAACGCTAATAGAAAATTCAGATGCAGGGGGCAGGGTGCAACGTGTAACAAAAGAAATCGGCACCCTGTGCCCTGCACTCTGCACAAATGAAAGTAATTTCCTATATTCCCCTCAGATACGCTTCAATTTCTTTAAACAGCTTTTCCATATCCTCGAGCTGTAATTCTCCCATATGCGCGATGCGGAAGGAAGTCGGCTTGATAGGCCCGTAGCCGCCGGCGATACGCATGTCATTCTGCTGCAGGAATTGATTTAGCGCGGCGACATCAAAAGACTCGCTTTTTCGGATCGTTGTGACTGTCTGGGAGCGGTATCCCTCAGGGGCGAACAATTCAAAACCCTGCGATTGCGCCCATTCCTGTGTTCTGGCGGCCATGGCGCTGTGCCGCGCAAACCGGTTCTCCAGGGCTTCTTCAAATATTCGCTCCAGCTGCCTGTCCAGCGCATAGATCAGCCCGATCGCAGGTGTTGCCGGGGTGGTGTCTTTCAGGCGGTGTTTTTCCAGCCGCAGGAGATCAAAATACCAGCCGCGGTTCGGCACTTTCTCGGCCGCGGCAAGCGCTCGATCAGAGACAGCCGCTAATGCCAGCCCCGGCGGTAGCGCCAGCGCCTTCTGCGAAGATGTCAGCACGAAGTCAATCCCCCAGGCATCCATCTCCAGCTTGGCGCCGCTCAAGGATGAAACCGCATCGACTGCCACGAGCGTATCTGGACTCACGGTCTGCACCGCAGCAGCAATGTCCTTGACGGGGTTCATTAACCCTGTCGACGTTTCGTTGTGTACGACGCACACCAGGTCGTAATGCTGTTTTCCCAGCGCGTTCTGCACATGATCGCCCGTCACAGGCGTGTCCCAGGCTGTCTCGAGCTTGTCAGCCTGTTTGCCGTTATTCACCGCCACGTCATACCAGCGGTTGCCGAAAGCGCCGTTAGAGCACATCAAGGCGCGGCCAGTATCGCTCACGAAATTCCGGACAGCAGCTTCATGAAAGCCGGTGCCTGAAGAGGCGCTCAAGAACACGCGGTGCTGTGTGTAGAAAAGCTGCTTCGCTTTCTCCGCCGTCCGGTGGAATAATGTCTCGAATTCTTTACTTCGATGGGGCAGCATCGCAGCCGTCTGCGCTTGTGCGACTTCTTCGGCCACGTCAACAGGGCCGGGAACAAACATCGGTGACATAAATTACCTCCTGATTGATAAACCGGCTTTTATTGGCCGGACGAATGCCTGCTCCAACGATTCTGAATGTTTCATGAATCTGCAGGAACAAGCCAGCAATGATTCTACCAAACCAGTTAGAATCCTCGACATGCAAAAAAGAGCGCTCCTCTTCAGTTGGCTAACTTTTCTCGTGGTATTTTTAGGATGCAGGATCGTCACACCGACCGTCCAGCCTGTCCCATCCAGTTCGCCAACTCCCACATCCACAGAAACAGCAACGCCGGCGCCCACTCCAACACCGCTGGATACGCCCACCCCTGTACCGGTCGCAACGCTGACCGAAACGGTTTTCGCTACGGTTACCGAAACGCTGGACGCTTTCGACGTGCGTGTCCACCCTGACGGTGGCCTGTTTGTCGGCGACCTGGTCAGTTTTGAGGTTATCGCGCCACCTGGGCCAATGCCGCAGGAGCAGGAGATAATGATCAGCATCGCCGGTGGAGAAGAGCTGGCGCGCACATCATTTGATGCTTTCGGCATCGCAGACCGCCGCCAGGCTACTTTCCGGTGGGTCTGGGATACATCGGGGCTTGAGCCGGGCAAATACACGATTGAATTTGCACTTTTGCCAACAGGTGAAGCATTCACCCGCACGTACACGCTGCTGCCGGCTTCTCTCATGCAGTTTCCGGAGCCGGATGCTTCATGGGCTGTGGCTGAAAGCGATTGCTGCCTCGTTTATTACATCACCGGGACTGCGGCAGACAGGGACCTGCAGTTTCTCCTCGATACAGCAGACCTGGAAGCCGAATCTACCGCTACACAGCTGGGGGGTGTGTTCGAAGATCCGATTACGATTGTATTTCTGCCGCGCGTGCTCGGTCACGGCGGTTTTGCCGGCAATGAAATTTATATCTCATATCTCGACCGCAACTATGCCGGGAACAACCCGGCCCAGGTGATCCATCATGAGATGGTCCATATCCTGGACAGCCGCAAAGGTGGCGAGGTGCGCCCTTCGATTTTTGTAGAAGGACTGGCAGTTTACCTGAGCGGGGGACATTTCAAGCAGGAGCCGATCATACCGCGCACATCAGCCGTGCTCGATCAGGGTATGTATATCCCATTGGCGGAACTGACCAACGATTTCTATTTCGCGCAACACGAAATCAGCTATCTTCAGGGCGCGGCACTGATCGAATACATGGTCCGCACCTGGGGCTGGGAAGCCTATGAGGCCTTTTACCGCAGCATCACCCCCCAGGAAAACGGCACACAGATCGATGCCATCGATGCGGCTTTGCTCGCAAATTTTGATCTGACCTTCGCAGAACTCGAAGCGAACTTCATCGAATTTCTCAACGAACAGCCGGTCGATCGATCTGCTTCGGAAGATGTGCGTTTGAGTGTTTATTTCTTTGACACCGTACGGCGCTACCAGCAGTTGTTGGACCCATCCGCGTATTTCCTGACGGCCTGGCTCCTGGGGATAACAGAAATGGTGGAGACAGGTATCGTTGCGGATTACGTCCGTCACCCTGCGCTTTTGGGGAACATAGCATTAGAGATAATGTTCGTGACCGCAGACCGGGCTTTACGCTCAGGGGATTTTGTGGAAACGGAGGCGCTGCTGGACTCTGTTAATCTCGTGCTGGATGATTATGAAAGAGACCCGGCGCAGGCGTTCTACAACGATCCTACCGCAACGGACTACCTGACCCTCGTCCACGCAGCTATGGAAGCCGGGTACGATCCGCAGCAGGTCTTTCCTGGTAGCGATTCGGCCGTTGTCTATGGACTGCAAGGATCGAACGAACTGGTTGAGCTGCGCTGGAACAAGATCGAAACGGGTTGGGAATACGCTGAGTGACGCTAAATTATCGCCAGCGCCACGCCGATCATCCCGGCCAGTATGCTGACGAACATGAAGCGGTAGACGATCTGCTGTTCGCTCCAGCCCAGGATTTCGAACGTATGGTGGATGGGGCACATCGGAAAAACCCGCCGCCGTTCGCCGTAACGCCGTTCTGAATAGGCAAAATAAAGCAGCTGGATGGCGTCCGTGACCACCTCAACGAAAAACACGAAACCGATCACCGGCAGCAGCAGCCACTGGCCGGTCATGAAGCCGACGATTGCCAGCACTGCTCCGATTGAAAGAGAGCCGGTGTCTCCCATAAAAACGCGGGCTGGATGTGCATTGAACCACAGAAAGCCGAAAAGACCGCCGACCATTACGAAGCAAAAAATCACTAAATACGTCTGCCCCTGGACGAAAGCGATGATCCCGTAGGCGATGAATGCGACCGCGGCCTGGTTCCCTGCCAGGCCGTCAAGCCCATCTGTGATGTTCACGGCGTTCGACATCGAAACGATGATGAACATGGCGATCGGGATATACCACGCACCGATCCGGATCTTGAAAGGGATGAACGGGAGTGCGATGCTTTGAAGGTCGAGGGCATGATAAAGGGTGAAAGCGAATGCAAATGCAAGCAGAAGCTGTCCACCGAACTTCGCTCGCCGGCTGATTCCCTCGCTTTTCCGGATGCCGCGCGTGCCTTCCCAATCATCGATTCCGCCCAGGATACCGTACAGCACCAATCCGCCGACAGGAATGAGGACGGATAGGCCTTCGATATTTCCTTTGACCACATTTGCAAGGTTGATCAGGCCTTCAACAAAAACTACCGAGAGAATTACGAGGACGCCGCCAAATTTTGGCGTTCCGGCTTTCGTCAGGTGGTGGTTCACAACAGAAGCCGCTCCCCGCAGACGGATCTGCGAACCGAATTTGAACTGCTGCAAGAGGCGGATGACCACGTCCCCCCAGATGATGCCCAGCCAACCCGTCAGGATGCCGAAAGATATCGCAAGGACCATGGTCAGACCGTTTCCCTGCCGTCTTCTTTCAACCCTCTGAGGGCTGCACGGACTGCAGCGAACTCATCCCAGGGGTATTCCGTCGTGCCGAAACACATACTCTGTTCGTGCGCCTTCCCCGTCGTGACGACGATGTCGCCCGACTGGGCGAGTTTCTGTATCGCAAAGGCGATCGCTTCCGTACGGTCGGGGACGCGGAAATACGTCTCGTTGAGCACGCCGCCTTCCTCCTCCACGCCTTCGGCGATCTCATCAATGATCTTATCGAGTTCTTCCGTTCGCGGGTCCTCTGCAGTGATGACGGTCAGGTCTGCATATTTACCGGCAGACACACCCATCGGTCTGCGTTTGAATGGGTCGCGTTCTCCTGCGCAGCCGAACACGACGATCAGGCGTTTCTCTTTGACCTCATGGAGCATCTTGAGCAGGCTGTCGAGGCCGTTCGACGTGTGTGCAAAATCGATGTACACGGTGAAAGGCTGCCCCATGTCGACAGGCTCGAGCCGTCCGGGCGGCGGCGCGGCTGCTTCCAGGCCTTCAGCAATCTCGTTCGAGGAGACGCCGAGTGCCAGGGCTGCGGAACACGCCGCGAGCATATTCTGGATGTTGTAATCGCCTGTAAAGCGACCCTTGATCTTTTTGCCGATCGCCGGGATTGTAAATTCTGAGCCAAGTGCTGAATGCCGGATGTCCGTTGCTGTTATGTCGGCATCCGTCCGCAGACCGTAAGTAACCTGTTTCCCCGCCGCAAGCCGTTTCAACTTCTCGTAAGAGCTATCATCCAGGTTCAAGATGCTGGTTTCGACGTTGCGAAACAGGCGGGCTTTGTCCAGCAAATAGCGTTC
>JBFGQG010000254.1:0-5807 GCA_041564295.1 Anaerolineales bacterium
ATTTCTGTTTTAGCAATTTCGGCAGTCGACGCAGCGAGAGTCGCCGTCGGCTCGAGAACAGGGGCAATACCTGTTTCCCCGGCGAAACCCAGACGAGATTGGACAGTTTTCCAGCGGTCTTGTGTCGTAAAGCCCAGGGCGGTTACCAGGAGGACGAGGATGAAGATGAGGACGAATGCATTGACGATCACTCGCCAACCTTTGAGCCAATTGTGTCGGCGCGTTGATTCTTCTTCTTTTCGTCCAAGAACGGAAATGGGGAAAACACCATCCCAATCTTGTCCAAAAACAGGGCATTCCCGAAACCTGACGCTCAGGCAGTATTCAGCCTGGTGATTTTCTGATATGTTTTTGGGTGCCTCCGGACGATAACAGCGGTTCCATGAACTCGGAAATAGATAGAAAGTATCGATTTCCCTCGGTCCACCCAGGTTCGGACAGAATCCGGCGGGATGTTGATCTCCCCCGTAGATTTCACTTTCCGGAGAAACGGAACGCGGGGTTGTCATCTGGAGATTGTATCAAAACGCATGTCAAAATACAGAAGCATCATTGAGCAGCGTCATTTCCTCCTGGTTCAACCGCATCCCAATTGCGCCGAGATTATCCTTTAGTTGCGACCCATTTCTTGGTCCAATGATCGGGCTTGTCACAACCGGATTGCTCAGCTGCCAGGCCAGCGCGGTCTGTGAAATGGAGGCTCCGCGAGATTTCGCAACTTCGTCAACAGCAGCCAAAACTTTCCAACCCATTTCGTTAAAGTACCGGCGCCGCACACCCGTGGCACGGTCACTTTCCGGGATATCGTCTTCAGGACGGTATTTACCGGTTAGAAAACCCCCGGCCAGCGGGCTGTAGGGAATAACCCCGATTGAATATGTCCTGCAGACTTCGGCCAGTTCTCTTTCGAATTCCGCTCGATGTGCAAGATTATAGTGAGGCTGGAGCGAATCAAAGCGGACGGTGCCATTCACATCGGCTGACCAGAGCGACTGCATTAATTTCCAGGCGTTATAGTTCGAACAGCCAATATAACGGACTTTTCCCTGCCGAACGAGATCGTCCAGCGTGCGCAGAGTTTCATCGATTGGAGTTTCGTCATCCGGGAAGTGCGTCTGGTAGAGGTCGATATATTCCGTCTGGAGGCGGCGAAGGGAAGACTCAACTGCTTGCAGGATATGGACTCTGGTCAGACCGGAATCGTTCGGCCCATCCCCCATTGTGCCCCGGACTTTTGTAGCGATGACGAGACGTTCACGCGGAATGCTGCTCGCCTTGACCCATCGCCCGATGATCTCTTCAGCCACCCCGCCGGGATTCCCCTCAACCCACCTGGAATAAACGTCAGCAGTGTCGATAAAATTGACCCCGGCATCATAAGCTTCGGATAAGATTTGATGAGACATTTCCTCATCGGCTGTCCAACCGAACTGCATCGTGCCCATGCACAGTTCGGATACTTTGAGGCCTGTCCGGCCGAGTTTTCGATATTCCATATTAACTTCCTTCAGAGGCTGAACCAGGTAGCAGTTCTTCAAGCGCGCGGACCAGGCGAACCATATCATTGCGCGTATTGTATCCCTGGACGGATACACGTAACAAATGACGTCCGTTCCACTCTACCAGCGGCACTTCGATTTGATAATCCGCAAGGAGCTGGCGTTTAAAATTTTTGATGTCTTTCAGGAGCGGGAGCTCAGCGACACCCATTTGCAGTTGCCCACGATCCTGAACCGAGATCATATCCTCCCTGCCAGTCAACTGGAGGATAACGTCCAGGGTTTCATTCAACAAATGACTACACGCAATCCGCACGCTGTTCCAACCATATTCCCGCTGGAAATCGATCGCATCCGCGACCGCTACATAGGACGAAAAATCATCGGTACCGAGCCACTGGTTGTGGTCGATAAAGGGCGAACCGGTCTCGAACTCCGGAATGCCGCTTAGACCCCAGCCGACGATGAGCGGCTCAATCCGCATCTGGTGCTCTCTCCGGACGTGCAAAAACCCGGAGCCTTTCGGTGCCATCAACCACTTATGGCAATTGCCCGCGTAGAAATCCGAGCCCAACTCCTCTAAATCAAGGTCGATCTGACCCGGGGCATGTGCCCCATCAATCAACGTCAAAATTCCGGCCGCCCGCGCACGCCGGCAAACTTCCTTTATGGGGAATCGCTGGGCCGTTGACGAAGTAAGATGGCTCAGGAAAATCAACTTCGTCCGCTCGGTTACACCGGACCAGAACGCTTCAATCCACTCAGTTGAATCGACAGATGGGAGCGGTACGCCCTGCCTCCTCAACACTGCGCCTTTTTGATTGCAGACATACCGCAAAACATTTTCACAGGCGCCATATTCCTGGTCTGTGGTCAAAATTTCATCGCCGAAAGAAAAATCCAGGCTGCGCACAACCTGGTTTACACCATGCGTAGCATTTGGGACAAACAAGACATCTTCTTGCGACGCCCCTATTAAACCCGCCAGAGAAGCCCGAGAACGATTCAAGTGCTGGCTTAATTCACTGGTGATAAATGCGACCGGCTGCCGCTCCAATGCCAGCTGCCAATACTGGTACGCCTCGAACACCTTTACCGGGCATGCACCAAATGATCCGTGATTCAAAAAAACGACATCCGGGTCCAATAGAAATAATGACCTGTACGTTCCGTCAAATTCGAGGACCATTTCACGCTTGGTGCGGTGGATCATCGTCTTTTTCATTCGCGAAGACCTCGTGCGCTTCGCCATCGAACGATGTCGGTTTAGGCAGCCCGCGCGTGGAAGTCCTTTGAATCGATTTCTGATGGTTCATTTCCGCAGGGATAAAGCGCACCGGTTTTCCGAGCTTGCGGGCGGCGAGCAGTTCGTCCCTGCTGACCTCGTTCCCACCAATCGCAATGCATATGTCCGAAACAGACACCATCGCTTCGGAGGTCGGCGATAGATCCGTGGTGCCGGGAATAAAGCCGCCCCACTGCTCGTCGTTCACGAAGCAAATCTGGTCGACATGCTCTGAGACGTCTGTGAGGAAATCCAGTGCCTGGGTGGACACGATGCCTGTTGTTCTGAATCCCATTTCCTTCGCGAGCGGGTAAACCTGGCCAAGACCCATCGCAGTGACCCCGATGTTGACGATCGTGTCTTCCGGAGAAAAATCCAGGAGCACTTCGCGTGCAATTTCAAGCATGCGGGCATCGTTCTCGTAACCCAACCCGGAATACCCAAAAAACGTCAACACACGCATATTGAGAGATTTAAAAAAGACCCGCACTTCATCGGGCGTCATTCCCCAGCCGACCACACGGTCTTCGAGTTTCTTGCGCATTGAATTGCGCCTGAACCGGTTTAAAATAGACATAATTGCACTCCGTTGATTCGAAATGAAGACGCCGGCAGGTTCGGCCGGCTGAATTGATGATACAAATTTTACCAGCACTCACGAATTTGCTCTGCCACCCAATAACGCACGCACCACTCGTATACAGAGACGGATTTTTTCTGTCGCCTGATGGAGATCGTTTTCCGATTCGAGATGGCATTCCCAATTTCATCCTTGAAAGAAGATCCTTCCGCCATCGGTTTTGGGAATGGGTGTACAATCGTTCGGCGTTCGGATATGATTTCGGGGTCAATTTCGCCTGGAAGCTGTCACTCGGTGGAGCTCCGATCAAGCGAGAAAGCTATCTGCACCGTCTCGGGATCCAGCCAGGTGACAGGGTGCTTGAAACGGCTGTAGGCACTGGCGGCAACCTGTTATTTTCCGAAAAGGAGGCAGAATTCGTTGGAGTGGATCAGTCATTTAGAATGCTTGAACGCTGTAGAAGAAAGTTGAAGCAACACGGTAAGCGGGCGGCGCTTGTTCAGGCGGATATGGCTGCGTTACCTTTTTATTCGTTCAGCTTCGACAATGTTTTTCACGTCGGAGGGCTGCAATTTTTGGACCGCCCTGCCCAGGGTATCCGCGAAATGGCCCGTGTGGCGAAACGAAATGCGAAGATCACTATAATAGATGAACGCGCCTCATTAACGAATATACTCCGCCGGGAAAGGTTCAAACATTTATCTGAACTGGCTCCTGCGGGCGCGGAAGAAATTGAAGCAAAACTCATATCACAGGACGAGCTGTTTTTCCTCCAATTTCAAAAAACCTGAAACAGGTTGTTTGATTCGAAAATCAGGCTCTTAATATTTTATGAAGAATATTTCTACTATCTGGTTCGACCTGGATGCTACCTTGTATTCTGCCGAATCCGGCCTTTGGGCGCAGATCGGACACCGTATAGAAACATACATGCAGGATATCCTCGGGTTTCCTCAAAAAAAAATGCTCGAACTCAAGATGGACTATTACCATCGCTATGGAACTACGCTGCGTGGCCTTCAAATCCACAACGGTGTTGACTCCCGGCAGTATCTCGATTTTGTGCACGACATCCCGGTGCAAGATTACATCCGGCCTGACCTGGAATTGAGGAATATACTCGGGCGACTCTCCCAAAAGCTCTGGGTTTTCACCAACTCCGACCTGGCGCATACCTGCCGCGTTTTAGATGCCCTTGGAATAGCAGACTGCTTCCATGGTTTGATTACCGTCGAAACCATCCATTTTCAAAATAAACCCAATCATGAGGCATACAGAGCCGCGCTGAAAATCAGTGATGAAACCAGCTTTAATAAGGTCCTGTTCCTCGACGACTCGACGCGAAACCTGGAGGGAGCCAAATCGTTAGGCGTGCAAACAGTCCTGGTCGGCTCCGAACAGCCGCACCCTTCAGCGGATTACAGCATCATCCGTCCCCATGACCTGGAAAAAGCCTTGCCGGAGCTGTTTCTTAAATGATATAGGTGGACTGAAGACACAATATGGAATCAAAAGCAATCCTTGCAATCATCATCGTCATTCTCCTCGTCCTCGGGGTTAATGGAATTCTGTATCTGCTGTTGCGTAAGGGGCAGACCAATCAGCATCTCGAACTCTGGCAAAGAGCCGTTCGCCGTGCAAGCAACCCCTGGCAGGACGAAGAAAATAATTTAAAGGAATTATCAAAACTCGTAGAAGAATTAAAAGAACCCCAAAAACCAGAACCTGACCCGAATATTAGCCAGGATGACATCTGATTCTGCCTGCTGATGGTCCTTTCGCAGTGGATTGATTAATATCTTCCTCTAATATTGCTGTGATATTCTTCCGCAACAGAACGAATGATTATCCGTAATTATATTCGACTGAAATCGAGGTCTAAATGAAAACAATATCATCTAAAACCCGGCTTACGTTTTTTACAATTCTTGGTGCAGCTGTTCTTTTTGCATGCAGAATCCTCTCCCCTGATGTGCCTGCCACGTCAGAGGTCGGGACGAACCCTGAAGCCGCGGCAACGACAGAACCCCGGACGACAGAAATCAGTCCCACTGATATTGTCGAGACATCGCCGGCTGAAAATTCGGGCACGTCTGAAGTCACACCTTCGCGCGACCTGGATACGATTTTTGAACCATTCTGGGAAGTCGTAGACCTTCTGGACCGCTATTATGTTGAACAGCCGATTAATTTTGACACACTTGCCGAAGGCGCAATTGTTGGACTCATAGAGTTTACCGAAATCCCGGAAGTTGACGTAAGTACGGCGACCGCAGAAGAATTTTCGGATGCAGCCGACACCCCACGTGAATTAGAAACCGCATTCCTGCCTTTCTGGCAGACCTGGGCAGCAGCAAATGTTGAGGACGAAACCGCATTAATGCGCGCCTCCCTCAACAGCATGATCGATGCCCTCGGAGACCAGCACACATCCTATATGGAC
>JBFGQG010000255.1:0-5803 GCA_041564295.1 Anaerolineales bacterium
ATTTCGGAATTGCTCGGTCTCGAGAAATCTCAGGTCCGGGTGCACCTCGTACCGAATGGCGGTGGTTTCGGCGGTAAGGAGGACCTGAGCACCCAGGGGCACGCCGCGCTAGCGGCCTGGCACCTGGGCGTGCCTGTGATGGTGCGCATGAACAGGGACGAGTCGATCAGGTTCCACCCGAAACGGCACCCGATCTGGATGGACTACGAAGTCGGTTGTGATTCAGCCGGCAGGTTGACGTTTGTGAAAGTCAAATTCGTCGGTGATACGGGCGCGTACGCTTCCGTTGGGATGAAGGTGCTCGAGCGCAGCGCCGGTCATGCAACCGGTGCCTACAACGTGCCGGTAACAGACGTCGAAGCGCTGGCGGTTTATACCAATAATATCCCCTGCGGCGCGATGCGTGGTTTTGGCGTCAACCAGGCAGCTTTCGGTCTCGAGAGCTGCCTCGATGACCTGTGCGAGCAGGGCGGTTTTGACCGCTGGCAGTTTCGCTATGATAATGCGCTAACAGACGGAAATATGACAGCCACAGGGCAGGTCATTGAAGCCGGCGCAGGTGTGCGTGAGACCCTTCTGGCTGTTAAAGATGCTTTCAAATCGGCCAAAATTGCCGGTATTGCCTGTGGGATAAAGAACACCGGTATAGGTAACGGTATGCCGGATTCATCGAAAGTGCGCATCACGATCGAAGCACCTGATTCGGTCCGCATTGATCACGGCTGGACCGAGATGGGCCAGGGCGTCAACACCATCGCGATCCAGACGTTATGTACGGAAACAGGTCTTCGACCGGAAATTATCCATGTTGAAATCGATACTGCGTCCGAGCAGGAAGCCGGCATGACGACGGCCTCACGCGCGACTTCGCTTGTCGGTAATGCCGTCATCGATGCAGCGCGGCGTTTAAGGGACGATCTAGAATCCCACTCGCTTGCTGACCTCGTCGGACGCACATACGGAGGTGAATGGATCGTCGACTGGACGACGAAGCCCGGTGCGATGGTCGAGAAAGTTTATACACATTACTCTTACAGCTACGCCACCCAGGTCGTTATCCTGGACGATGACGGCCAGGTCAGCAAGATCATCGCCGCGCATGACGCCGGCAAAATCTTCAACCCAACGCTGTTTGAAGGCCAGCTGGAGGGTTCGATCCACATGGGCCTTGGATATGCGATCAGCGAAGACATGGAAATGGAAAACGGACGACCGAAGAGCACCCGCCTTCGCAAAATGGGGATATTGCGTGCGAAGGAAATGCCCGAGATGGAAGTGATCGGAATTGAAGTTCCTGATCCGTATGGTCCTTATGGTGCGAAAGGCGTCGGAGAAATTGGCCTCGTGCCGACAGCCGGAGCAGTTGCAAACGCACTTTACCAGTTCGATGGCGTAAGGCGGACGAGACTGCCGATGAAATTACCCTCGAAGCGAGGTCGGTCGCACAACGGACGGCGCCAGCCATAACGCCACTGAAGAAATCGCAACCCAGAAGATCGCAATCAGAAAAGCATTTCCGTAAGAGCCCTGGAGGTCGAAAATATATCCGGCCAACCAGGGCAGAATCGCCGCACCCAGGCCGAACATCGCACCGGTCGTACCATTGATCGCGCCGATTGCCCTGCCTGGAAAGAGATCGGCAGCAACGGCGGTAATGAGCGAGGCGCGGGATCCCTCGCCCAACCCGAAAAGCACAACATACGCCGGGATCCAGGCGATTTGTTCAGGTGATTGCAGCGCTCTCAGCAGAAGCATTGCGGCGGCCAGGCAAACCGAACCAAGCAGATATGTCTTCCGGCGGCCGATCCTATCTGACAGCGCGCCGGAAAGGATGAAGACGACTGCCGTAACCATCCCTGATGAGCCCACAAAACCTGCTGCTGTAGAACGGGCGATCCCGGCGTCTGTCATGACCGCCATCTGGTGAACCGTCAACATTCGGACTGGACCAATCGCCGTAAACCCGGCAAGCAGGATCAGCCAGAATGATACAGTCCGGCGAGCCTCCCTGAATGACCAGTCCCCCTTTTCGATTTTCACAAACGCAAAGTCCTCAACATCTTCTCCATTGGAAATGCCGTCGATTGCCACGCCGATGTCGGTGGGCTTCGAACGCATAAGGAGAGTAACAGCCGGGAAACCGGCTGCGGAGAGCACGGATAAGCCCACGTACGCAGTCCTCCAATCGAAATTCGAAATCACCCATTCCACTGCAGGAGTGATCAGGAGGGTTCCGATCCCCGTCCCTGCAAAGGCAATCCCGATCGCGATGCCTCGCTGGCGCTGGAACCAATTTGAGATCAATGAGGCATGGAGCGCCAGGCCCAGGATTGTTATACCAAGACCTGCGACAATGCCGTACGTAAACACCAATTCGTAGAAACTTGTGATCCGGCTGCTGAGAAACATGCCCAGTGAAAGGATGAGCGTACCTGCGCCGAAGGTGAAGCGAACGCCGTAGCGGTCGAGACTCACCCCAGCCAGTGTTGACGTCAACGCGAAGGTGATCATCGTGGTTGAAAAAATGAGGGAAGTACTTGCCCGCGCCCATTGAAATTCCTCCACGAGCTCAACGAAAAACACCGCAAAAGACAGGCGGATACCAAAAACGACGACCAGCGCCGCAAAACTGACGGCAACGATGACCCAACCGTAATAGAAACGCCCGGTTTTTTTCTCGAGCGGGGTTTTTCGGGGTGAAAGATTGGCCATTTATGGTTCGTTCTTAATCCGGGTCGACTTCTGGGAACAAATCTTCATCCGGTGCATGGCCGCGTTTGTAGACCAGCAGTGTGCGAATGAAACTGATAACGATTTTCCCGTCCTGGTTAAGCCCGCGCGTGCGCACCTTGACAATACCTGCGTGTGGGCGCGATTTCGACTCGCGTTTGCTGAGCACTTCCGAATCAGCGTAAAGCGTATCCCCATTAAAGAGCGGATGGGGAAGGCGCACCTCGTCCCACCCCAGGTTGGCGATCACATTCAGACTGATGTCGCTGACACTCTGACCAGTGACGATCGCAAGTGTAAGCGTGCTGTCGACGAGGCATTGGCCGAACTCGGTGCGTTTTCCATATTCGCGGTTGAAATGAAGCTGGTTGGGATTCATTGTTAACAGCGTAAACCAGATGTTATCCGTTTCCGTAATTGTTCGTCCCAGCGGATGCTGGTATACGTCGCCGACTTCAAAATCCTCATAATAACGGCCCTGCCAGCCGGGCTTGACTGTCATATTGTCCTCCAGGTACGTTGACGCATTTTTTGTTCCATTTGACAGGTGTAAACTTTCGGGTCCACGTATCAAACATCAGGTTGGGTTCTGGAAAGCGGCACCCGGCACATGGTACCTGAAACCTGAAAATTTACTAATAAGACTTGGGCAGCCCCAGGACATTGTGTCCAAGAAATGCCAGTATGAGATTATTGGTGACCGGAGCAACCCTGTACAGACGGGCCTCACGGAATTTACGTTCGATGTCATATTCCACAGCCATGCCGTAACCGCCGTGCGTGTCCATGCAGACGTCGGCGGCGCGGCAGGCAGCCTCCGAGGCCAGGTATTTTGCCATGTTGGCCTCCTCGCTGATCTTTTGCCCCGCGTCATAAAGGGCGGCTGCTTTGTAGCGAACGAGGTCGGCCGCCTGCAGGCGTGCATATGCGTCCGCGATTGGGAACTGGACACCCTGGTTGGCGCCGATAGGTCTCCCAAAAACGGCTCTTTCAGAGGCATAGCGGGTGGCTCGATCGATAAAGAAATACCCATCACCAATTGATTCCGCGGCAATCAGGATCCGTTCAGCGTTCATCCCGCTCAGAATAAAGCGAAATCCTTTACCTTCCTCGCCGATTCGGTTTTCGAAGGGTACGTGCAGGTCTTCGATGTAAAGTACGTTCGTTTCGTGGTTGATCATCGTCTCGAGCGGTTCGGCGCGCACTGCAGAACCGGCTTTTTGTAAGTCTACAAGAAAAACACTCAGGTTTCCGGCGCGGTCGTTTTCGTCGTAGGGAGATGTGCGGGCGAGTAGAAGCATCATGTCTGAGTGCTGGACGCGCGAAATAAAAATCTTTTGCCCATTGATTACATAACCTTCGGCAGTTCGCTCGGCACGCGTTTCGATCCGCGTCGTGTCTGAACCTGCGTTGGGTTCGGTGACGCCGAAAGCCTGCAGCCGGATGGAGCCGTCCGCAATACCGGGGAGGTAGCGATTTTTCTGCTCTTCGCTTCCATGTCTTAAGAGAGTCCCCATGATGTACATTTGTGCGTGACAGGCCGCTGAGTTCCCGCCGGACCGGTTGATTTCCTCAAGGATGATGCTGGATTCGAGGATGCCGACACCGATACCACCGTATTTTTCCGGTATCAAAGCGGCTAGCCAACCCCCTTCTGTCAACACATTGACAAAAGCTTCAGGATATTCTTTATTCCTGTCAAGTTCTTGCCAGTATGCGCCTGTAAAGTTCCGGCAGATTTCTCGGATTGCGCTGCGGACATGGTTCTGTTCAGGTGAAAATGAAAAATCCATGATTCCTCCCCGGAATTCAATAAAAAGAGACCGCGGCACAGTCAGGATGAGCGCCGTGGCCTCTTGGATCTCAATTCACGGTTTCAACAGCTTGCGTTGATCAATGCATGTTTCGAAACGAATTTCTCACTCGCCCGCTTCTTCACTGTACCAGGCTATCAGGATCCTGAATATGTCTGATTCCGTGATTATTCCTACCAGGCGATCGTGATCATCTACGACGGGCAGGCCGCCGATCTTCTTCGAATACATAAATTGAGCCGCTTTTTTGATCGTATCGTCCTCTTTCACCGTGATGACGTTTTTCGTCATAATGTCTTTGACTTCCAATTTGGCCAGCAGATAATGGACTTCCCAGACATTCAGTGTGGTGGCTTCTGAAGGTTCGGCTTCACGGACATCACTGCGCGTGATGATCCCGACGACCTTGCCGCCCTTCACAACGGGTACGCGACGGATATTGTTGGCGCGCATGAGTTTATGCGCATCGAGCATCCGTGCTTTCGGTTTTACGGTGATGACGTCCTTTGTCATCCAATCCCTAACCAGAATATTTTTCATGGTGCATTTCGCTCCTGAGTCTTGATTCCGCGATTTTTGCGCGGAATGAATAGAATTTTCCGGTTAGCGCCCGCCAAGAAACGACCTGCGGACCTCCTCATTTGCGAGGAGTTCTTGGCCTGAGCCAGTGTACGAGTTCAGGCCCAGCTCGAGGACATACCCGCGGTCGCTGATTTCGAGACCCTGCCTGGCATTTTGTTCGATCATCAGAACCGTGAGGCCGATTTCCTTGTTGAGCCGCAGGATGTTTTCGAAAATCATTTTCGTGATCAGCGGTGCCAGGCCCGCCGACGGCTCATCCATCAGCACGAGTTTCGGCTCGAACATTAACGCCCGCCCAATTTCGAGCATGCGTTGTTCGCCGCCGCTCATGGTTCCGGCTCTCTGTTTTGCGCGTTCTTTTAAACGCGGAAACAGGTCAAAGATGTAAGTGATCCGGTCTTTTATCCGCCCGTTGTCCTTTTCCAGGAACATGCCCATTTCGAGATTCTCGTACACGGTCATTTGCGGGAAAATGCTGCGAAGCTGGGGAACAATCGTGATCCCGACATGCAGCATATCCTGCGGGCGAAACGCGGTTACGTCCTGGTCTCGAAAGATCACACTGCCCAGGCGGACGTCGATGAAACCGTAGACCGCTTTAAACACCGTCGATTTGCCGGCGCCGTTCGGTCCGATCACGCAGACGATCTCACCCGGGTTGACGTGCAGGCTAACCC
>JBFGQG010000256.1:0-5769 GCA_041564295.1 Anaerolineales bacterium
CCGGAATGGCCGCGAGGCGTGCGCCCGGTTTCGTCAGGTCGGGGAAGGCTTTGAGCAGCTCCTGCGTGTAAGGATGCCTGGGGTCGTTGTAAATCGTGTCCACGCTGGAGTATTCAGCCGTAACACCGCCATACATTACGAGTACGGAATCGCACATTTCGGCAACCACGCCCAGGTCGTGGGTGACGAAAATGATTGACAGACCCAGCCGCTCCCTCAGTTGTGCCAATAGTTCCAGGATCTGTGCCTGGATCATCACGTCAAGGGCGGTCGTAGGTTCATCGGCGATAATGATTTGCGGATTGCACGCAAGTGCCATCGCGATCATCGCTCGTTGGCGCATGCCACCGGAATACTGGTGCGGGTAGTGGCCGGCACGGTCCGGGTTTATGCCGACGAGGTCGAGCAGCTCATCAACGCGGGCATTCAGTACGGTTTTATCCGTGATATCGAGATGCTGACGAATGGCCTCCGCGATTTGCTCGCCGACGGTGCGGACCGGGTTCAACGCATTCATCGCGCCCTGGAAGACCATCGAGATGCCTTTCCAGCGGATATGATTCATCTCTTCCTGCGTCGCGGAAGCGAGATCCTGGTCGTCAAACAGGATTCGGCCATTGACGATCTGCCCGGCTGCGGGCAGCAGCTGCATCAGTGCCATCATCAAGGTCGTTTTCCCACAGCCGCTCTCGCCGACCAATCCGAGGAGTTCCCCTTCATGCAGTGTAAAACTTACATTTTCCACGGCGTGGGCTGCAGTCCGGTCATGCAGAATATAGTCCACGGAGAGGGAGTCCACCTGGAGTATTACGTTGCGGTCTAATGTGCGGGAAGGGGAAGAATGGACAAAGACCTGGTCGGAACCTGAAGGCGCCGTGCTGAGGTGATGGGTTTCAAGTCGGGGATTCAGGACCTGTTCGAGCCCCTGTCCGAGGAGGGTGAGGGCAAGCACGACCCAGACAATACCGAAACCTGGCGTTACAAGCACCCACCACGCTCCTGCGCTCATCGCCCCCCGGCTGAAGGCGAAGTTCAGCATCTGCCCCCAACTGAGGGCAGTGGGATCTCCAAGGCCGAGGAAGCTCAATGTACTTTCATTCAGGATAGCCAGCGAGATCACAAGGACTGTATTGACGACGAGGAGCGGCATGACGAGTGGGATGATGTGGTGCCGGATGATATGGAGATTTCCGGCCCCGATTGCCCTTGCGCGCAGTACGAACTTGCGGGATTTGACGGCTAAAGTCTGCGAGCGAACGAGCCTCGCAGTCGTCGTCCATCCAAGTAAGCCGATGACGAAAATAATGTTCCAGATTGAGGGCTTCGTCAAAGCGATAATGACTACGGTTAATGGCAAATCCGGTATGACCAGCATTATGTCGGTAAAACGCATCAAAGTATTCTCGACGCGCCCGCCGTAAAAGCCGGCAATCACGCCGATGACGCCGCCGATGAAGATAGAGATAAAAGAAGCAAAAAACCCCACGATTAAGGAGACGCGTGATCCGAAGATAAAGCTCGACAGCACATCCTTGCCAGCATCGTCTGTGCCGAGCAGGTGCACGGTAGTCGGTCTTGCGTAGATGTCATCGATGGTGACTCGCACAGATTTTGATGGATCAAATGGAGCAATTTGCGGCGCGAAAACTGCCGTAAGGATGGCCATTGTAAGCATCACCAGCCCGACCATACCCATGTGGTTGCTGCGGAACGTAGCGAATGCAGTTGGTGCTGTTGAAATTTTCATCAGACCTATCTAATTGGCCTGGACCCTGGGATCGAGGTAGGTGTACATGAGGTCCGCGATCAGGTTCGCGAGGATGACGCTCACTGCGATCATCAGGAATGCACCCTGCAGGACGGGGAAATCGCGCCTGCCGACCGCTTCGAAAATCGCACCGCCGAGACCGGGCCATGAAAAGACCGTCTCGATCTGGACTGCACCGGCAACTGTAAATCCGAGGTTGATGGCGATCAGCGTCACCATGGGCAGCATCGCATTCTTCAGGGCATGGTCTTTCAAAATCTGGAAGGTCCGCAGTCCTTTTGCCTTGGCGGTCAGGATGTAATCCTCTGAGAGCACGTCGAGGAGCGCCGAGCGCATGATGAGCATATATTCCCCCATGAAAACGATAGTGTATGTAAGGGTTGGCAGTAGCATGTGCCGTCCGATGTCCTGCCATTCCAGCCAGACCGAAGCGAAGGATTTCCCGGCGGTCGCTTTGCCGCCGATAGGCAGGCCGAATTCGCTGCTGCCGATAAACAAAAGGATAATACCGAGCCAGAATGTCGGCAGGCTCCAGGCTAACAGGCTTCCCAGTAGGGCAATATAGTCGATCGTTTTGCGCGCTTTGTACGCGGCAGCGACGCCGATCACCATTCCGAAAACGATCGCGAGGATTTGTCCCGCCCCGATCAGGAGGATCGTATTCCATAACCTGGTGATCAAAAGCTCCATAACAGGGCGGTTTGAATGGAAACTGATCCCCAGCTCTCCTCTGACCAGGTTCCCGACGTAAATGACGAACTGGGTGTCCAGCGGGTTGACCAGGCAACTGCCTGTTTTAACCGGATTGAGTGATTCAAAGCAGTTGATTACCGGTTTATCCAGACCAAAACGCGCGCGGATCGCTTCGATAGCTTCGACTGTCAATCGTGGATCACGGATGCCGGCACGGGCAGGGTCGCCGGGCAGGATCCGGAAGAGGAAGAAATTGAGGACGATGACGAACAGTATCGTGAAAAACGACCACAACAGCTTTCTGGCGAGATATCTCAAGCGAGTCATGAAGGATGGGAAGTGCAAGGTGCGAAGTGCGAGTTCGGATTTTCCCACCTCGCACCCCGCACCTTGCAGGTCTTTTATTTCACCGGTTCAATGACGATCAGCGATGTGATGTCTTCGAGCGCGAGTTTTCCGCCTTCAGATACCGGCCAACCGGTGAAGCGGTCTGTACGGTATGCCTGGACAGATTGATCGTAGAACGGGATGATGTAAACTACATCTTCGTGTACGATCCGCTGCATCTCCCAGACAATTTCAACACGCCTGTCGAAGTCCAGTTCAACCCCCTGCTGGACGTACAATTCGTCGTATGTCTCGTTGGAGTAACCGGTTTCGCTGTTACCGGTCGGGATTTCGTCCGTCGTCATCACGGAGAGCAGGAAGCCCGGATCGGGATCAGATCCCCATCCCCACAGGATGATGTCGAAGTCAAAGGTCGGGCAGCAGACCGATGTCAATGCATCCGGATCGAGCGCCTGGATTTCGACAGCGACGCCGACTTCAGCCCACATCTCCTTGAGCAGTTCGCTCATGCGGGGCGCGTTCGTGCTGTCGTCCGGGTAATTCATGCGGAAGGTGAGCGAACTGCTGCCGTCGGGCGTCTCGCGTACGCCGTCGTTGTTTGTGTCTGCGTAACCGGCGCCGTCCAGGATGCTATTGGCTAATTCTACATTGTACTCGTAGTCCACCAGCGAGTCGTTGAAAAAAGGACCAAGGCCGTTCGGGATCAGCGTCAGGCCGGGGTCGCCAAGGCCGAGGAGCACCACATCGATGAGTTTCTGCTTGTCAGTGGCGTGGGCCAGGGCGAGGCGCAACTGGCGGTCGAGGAGGGCAGGGTGGCCGGAACATACGCCGTCATCGGGCGGACAGTTTTCCGGTTCGGTGATGTTGAAAATTATATCCGAGACGGAAGGATAGAACGGGGGTCCGGAAACGACGGCGACATTGGCTACACCGCGCAGGCTGGCGACAGCCGTATTCGGCATTTCGGTGATCATATCGACCTGGCCGGTTCTCAACGCCTGGACGAGGGCATCCTGGTTATCAAAGGTCTGGAAAACTGCTTCATCGATTTTTGGCGAATAGAGGGGGTGTTCGCCGGTGGCTGCGAAGTGGATGAACTCATCCGGAGCGTATTCCACGAGTTTGAACGGACCGCTCCCGATCATATCGAGGTTTTCGTATTCAGCCGGATCGCCTTCCAGGGCGCTCCAGATGTGTTCCGGGAGCACGTAGAGGAATATCAACTGGCTTTCCATGTTTGGAATAGCCTGGGTGAGGGTAATCACGACCGTTGAATCGTCTGGCGCTTCTACGCTGGCGAAATAATCTGTGTAGACGGGCAGGAAGGGGAAGTCGGGGTTGGTCTGGTAGAAGTTGTAGGTGAAAGCGATATCGGCTGCAGTCAACGGCTCTCCGTCGTGAAATTTGAAGCCGTCTCGGATATTGAATGTCCAGACGGTGCCGTCATCGGAAACGGCGACGCTTTCTGCGAGTTCGAGGGAATAGGTGCCGTCCAGGTTGAGCTGGTACATTGAATCGTAGATCAGCTCGAAGGCTGTATAGGCTTCAGCCAGGACAGCAGTGCCAGGATTCAATGTGTCCGGACTGCCGGCCCATCCGGCGCGCATGACAACCGGTCCGGTGTCAACAGGTGCAGGTTCGGTCGTGCCGGTATCGACTGGTTCAGGCGTTTCAGTGGCCTGCGGAGTGCCGCAAGCCACCAGCAAGACGATCAGCAATACGATAATCAGTAATTTTCGAAAGGACATTTCTCTCTCTCCTGTAGGTGAAATTCAACCAGACGGAATCTTGGGTATTCAGGCCGGCGAAAATCGTCCGCTCGCCGGTTTTCAAGTACGCCGATGTCAGTATCCGATCCAATCACCTCCTCAAATCATATAACTTCTGGGCGGGTTCTGCATCTGCAGAACGGGACGGTCGATCTTGAAAGTGCTCACATCGCTTAGCGTGCGGCCGTCCAATGCCAGTTCGGCGAGTATTTTTCCGAATAGGGATGCGAATTTAAACGCGTGTCCCGCGCCGACTGCGACGAAGACGTTGGTCTGGTGGGGCAGTGAGTCGATCACGAAGTCTCGATCGGGCGTCAGGGTGTACAGGCAGGTCTTCGTGTAAATTTGTGGGCCGGGCACGCCGGGGAGCACCTGCTCGAGAAAGCGCTCGATTCTTGACGTGATCGCCGGGTCGGGCTCAAAGCTGCGCTTATCGTTTGTGACAAAATTGCCCCCCACGTCCTGGCTGACTTTCGGCCCGGCTTCGCCGTAGACGGGAAAGCCATAGAAGCATGGTTCGTCCATCCAGATCCAAATCGGAAAGCGGTCCGGCATGAAGTCGGCAATCACAGGGCTGTTGTAGTAGATGACCTGCTCCTGGGATATCTCGAGGGGTAGATGCTCACCGAAGTGTTCCAGTGCGGTATTAGTCCATGCTCCGGCAGCGATCACGAGTTTTTCGCAGCTGAACCGTGAACCACCTGCTGAAATTTCGATCGTCCCGTTTTTTGTTCGAATATCCGTAACTGGTGCATTTTCAATTACATGTGCGCCGTGTGATTTTGCCATGCGGAGGTGGGCTGCGTTGCATTTCGCTGCTGGTACGATCCCGCTCTGGGCCTGGAAGAGGGACACGACGTCTGGCTCCAGACTGAATTGGGGATAACGGTGCTCGACCTCGCCGGCTGGAAGGACCTCGTATTTCACGGCTTCGGCATCCATACTCTGCGTATAGTCATTGATGGGGATGCGCCCGCCGTACGGGAAAAGGTCGAGCCCACCAGTCGTGCGGATGAGGGGTTCTCCGGAATCCTCTTCCAATTCCCTCCAGGCTGCATAAGCTTGCTTTGCGAGCCGGACGTATGCGGGGGTATGGTACGAAAGCCGGATGATGCGTGAATGGTCCTGCGAGCCGCCACGCACATGGCCAAATTCAAACTGCTCCAGACCCAGCACCTCCGCTCCGGCCCG
>JBFGQG010000257.1:0-5763 GCA_041564295.1 Anaerolineales bacterium
CTAAAAATTCCGACATGATCAAGCGAACCTGCAAGGGGGATAACGCCTCGTTTCGAAATGCGGTCGTAGGATGGCTTGTAACCTGACACACCGCAGAATGCAGCCGGACGGTTCACTGAGCCGATCGTCTGCGTGCCGAGGGCGATGTCACACAAACCTGCGGCAACAGCTGCAGCCGACCCGGAAGAGGAACCTCCTGGCGTGTGGCCGGGGTTGTGTGGGTTTCGGGTCGGCCCAGGGCCGAAGTAAGCGAATTCTGTGGTTACAGTTTTCCCGACTACCAGCGCACCCTGTGCTTTCAACTTTGAAACAGCTTGTGCTTCCGGGCCAGCCAGCACATCTGCAGGTAATGAAGATCCGGCATGTGTCTCGAAACCGTCAACGTGAAAAATGTCTTTCACACCGACCAACCAGCCGAATAGCTCCGGACGGTTGCCAGGGTCTGGATGGTTTTTTGCGAGCATGTCTGCTTCGCGCCGCAGCCGTTCGAACCTGCGTTCTTCAGGAACGAAAGCATTAACATAAGGTTCTATAGATTTGAAGCGTGATTCTAACTGCGAGATTTTGTCTAAGAGCTTTTTCATGAGATGAATGAGGGCCAGGATATGAATGACCAGTTTTCTCAAGCCAGTGAGTCAGAAAAATTGAATTAACCGCAATTTAATTCTACCTGATTGCGGGCTGTTTCTGTAAAGAGTATGCCTTTCAGGTAAGGTTTGATGCATGAAGATGATCTAATGGTTTGGGAGCGCAGGAAATCTATGGAAAAGGAAGACTTATGGCGAGAAACAAGATCATGTACTGGTTGGGATTATCAATGGTAGCAATGTTCACCCTTCATGCCTGCACTCCGGTCACCCCTCAGGAAGGGCCAACGAGCGAACAGCCTGTCACCCAAACTGAAAACAATGCTTCGGAAGATTTGGACACGCTGGAGCCAACGGAACTGCCTGCACCGACAGAAACAGATGTGCCAACACTGCACGAGGCGGACAGCGACCCGGATTGTGAGGACCCTTTCGGTGATTCGGTAGTACGCTTCAGGACAGAGCATTGGGAAAAAACGGATTTCTGCCTGCATTCTGTGGATTATGGCGAGTTCTTGAGTGGTGGACCTCCGCCGGACGGAATCCCTGCGATCGATGAACCAGACTTTGAAAGTGTCGAAGAAGCACGCACCTGGCTGGGGGAATCGTGGCCGGTGATGTTTTTCGAGCACGCAGGCGATGCAAGGGCGTACCCACTTGCGATTTTGATGTGGCACGAAATCGTGAACGACGTGGTCGGTGGAAAACCCGTCAGCCTGACCTTCTGTCCGCTGTGCAACGCTACCGTCGTGTTTGATCGCACATTAAGCGATGGAACCGTTTTGGATTTCGGAACATCAGGAAACTTGAGAAACTCAGACCTTGTAATGTACGATCGCCAGACCCAGTCCTGGTGGCAGCAGTTCACAGGAGAAGCTGTCGTAGGGACCTATACGGGTACTACACTGACCATGCTGCCGTCCCAGATTATCGCCTGGTCTGAGTTTGCAGAAACTCATCCGGACGGTCTCGTGCTTTCCAGGAACACGGGGCATGTCCGTAATTACGGCCGAAACCCATACGTCGGTTATGACGACATAAATAACAACCCGTTCCTGTTTACAGGCGTTCTCGATGGCAGGCTGCCGGCAACGGCGAGGGTTGTGGCGGTGGAGATCGGTGATGTTTGGAAAGCCTACCCATTTTCGGAACTCGAAAACGCCGGGGTGGTGAACGATTCTGTCAATGGCATCGAAATCGTCATATTCTGGAAATCTGGGACCGTATCGGCCCTGGACCAGGCCAGCTATGACGAATCGCGCGATGTCGGCTCTACAAGTATTTTTTCTAGAGAATTGGATGGTCAGGTGCTGACGTTCGAGCCATCCGGCGAGAATTTTAAAGATGTTGAGACGGGTTCAACCTGGAGCATCTTTGGAACTGCGATCGAAGGTCCGAAGGCAGGCACGCAGCTTGAGCAGATCGTTTCAGCAGAACATTTCTGGTTTGCATGGGCAGCCTTCAGACCGGATACACTCATCTGGGAACAATAAGCAGATATTCCGGATTATTGGCCTCAAGAGAGCCTTGATTGTATAAGTGGGGTTTCTGTCAGAAGCCCCACGTCGCGCTGTATTACAACAAATTCACCACTTCAACCTCGCCAAGTGCTGCGACAAGGTCTTTAACTTTAATGAAAATTGTTGTTCCTCGCACGCCTGAGCCGATAGAGACGTCTTCCTGGTCCAGCACACTCTGGTCGAGCAAAATCCTCATCGGAGACGGCAATCCGAAAGGAGATACACTGCCGACGACATAACCGGTGATTTTCAAAACTTCTTCCGGGTTGGCTAAGGTCATACGGGACTGTCCTATGTAATTCCGGAGAGAGGGCCATGGGATTTGGTCCGGACCTGCAATTAAAACCATGAAATGTTCTTCTTCGGTCAATCGAAACAGGATGCTGCGAACGACCTGATCCGGTGATTGGCCGCGTTCTATCGCTGCTTGTTCGAGTGACAAGACCGGACCTGGGTGTTCGAATTCAAAGTGCGGGATATCGAGCGCTGATAATGCTTTAGAAACCGGTGTCATCCGTCCTCCGCCCCCTCTAGTATGTCCCACAGCTGCATTTGCTTCGGCGGTTCGCCCAGTCCACTGACCCCGACTCCAAGCAACCGGACGCCTTTGCCGGGCTTCCAAACTTTTTTTACAAGCTTCCAGGCGACGTCACCGATTATTACGGGGTCGTCTGTCGGCTGGGTCAGTGTCATCTGCCTTGTCAGGGTTATGAAATCAGGCCAACGGATTTTTATCCGGATCGTGGAGGCGGTTAGATGTCTCTTCGCAAGGCTATTGGCAACGCGCCGGGCCTGTTTATGGATGTTTTCTTTGAGGATTTTCCCGTCGTAAATATCTCGAACAAACGTGGTCTCCTGGCTGAAGGATTTAGCTTCCCGGGAGGTGGAGATAGGCGAATCGTCAATGCCAAGTGAACGGCGGACCATATCTTCGCCGTGTTTACCAAAGGCCTTGGAGAGAATAAGTGGGTCAGATTTTGCGAGGTCGCCGATCGTTGTGATCCCGAGGTGAGCCAGCCGTTCTTCTGTCTTAGGGCCGATGCCCCAAAGCGCGCGCACTGGGAGCGGAGCGAGGAATTCGGCTTCTTGACCCGGGGGGACAACCGTTACCGCTGAAGGTGGCCCTTCTCCTGTAAACTGGCTTTTGCCATAGTCGTTCGCGATTTTTGAAACGAGTTTATTGCCCGCAACACCCATTGAACAGGGCAGTGACAGGTCCTCTTTGATAATCATTTGTAACCTGCGGGCGATCGCTTCCGCAGGTTCAGGAAGGGATGAGACGTCGACGAATGCTTCATCAATGGAGAGCTGCTCCACCAGGGGACTTACAGTCCGCAATATGGACATCACAGCTCGCGAATCTTCGGTGTAATCGCCGAAATGGGCAGATATAACGATGAGTTCCGGGCAAAGACGCAACGCATGAGCCATCGGCATGGCAGACCTCACGCCTTGTTTCCTTGCTGCGTAGGAGCAGGACGCCACAACTCCCCTCTGGTCCGGCCTCCCTCCTACAGCAAACGGTTTGCCGTGCAGATCCGGATTGCGTTTTTCCTCAACAGCGCAGTAAAAAGCATCGAGATCTACGTGAACAATTTTCCGCGCGGGAGATATCATTCTTTAACTCTGAAGAGGTGTTCCGGCATCTGGAAAACGACGACTTCAGCTGTAACCGTCTTCTTTCCACTTGAAATGACGTCCACATGGACGCTTACTTTTTTACCTTTGATCTCCATGACTTTTGCGCGGAGAGCGATCTCCACGTCGATGGGTGTAGGCGCTTCATAGCGAACATTTAGCGAGCCGGTGACGAACCGGAACACAGGCTCGGATCCCAAAGGGCGTTTTTCGTGCCTGTACATTGCTGCGGAAGCTGCGCCTGTCGCGTGACAATCTACCAATGAGGCCAGCAGGCCGCCATAGGTGTATCCCGGGACCGCCGTGTGGTATGGTTTCGGAAGAAACCTGCAAACAGCGATATCACCATCCCAATAGCTTTTTATCTGGAGTCCATGTTCGTTCAACCGGCCGCAGCCGTAGCAGACAGCGTAGTTATCGGGATAATAATCCTGGAAAGATCGGGTTGTCATTTTTTTTGTTCTTTTTCCTTTCGAATCGTTCTACAATACAGTCGAACAAGGTTCAGGAGGTGACATGGTACCTAAAAGCTTGCGGACCTGGTTTGTGGTCCATTTTATCGCAGATATGGTGGTCGGGATTCCGTTGCTGTTCGCACCGGGCATCTTCCTGGCGTTTTTTGACTGGCCGATGGGGGAGACTTTTTCGCTGCGAGTTGTCGGAGCGGCCTTCATGGGAATTGGCTGGGAGTCTTTGCTGGGCAGGAACGGCAGCGTGGACCAATTTCGCGGCATGCTTCGCTTGAAGTTGATCTGGTCGAGCAGCGCGATCATTGGGATGTCGCTTGGGTTGGTCTACGGATCAGCCCCGGCGGTCGCGTGGTTGTTTATCGGAATCTTCGCAGTATTTTTTGGGATCTGGGCGAATTATGCCTTCAGGTTGCGTCAAACGGTCTGACCGAACCTTCGATCTCAACGTGCAGCGGTGTGTCCGGTGGGGAATCGCCGTAGTCGGTCAGATCCGTCAGTGTGACGCGCAACTTCAGGGCAGGTAATCCGGGATTGCGTGTGAGATGGGCAAAAATTGATTCGTCCGCCTGGATGCCGAACGATTTCAGCAGCTTGCGAATGTCCATACGGGGCGAGTCTTCCATTTCGTGCTCCTTTTCAACGTAAGCCTGTATCGATAAATATATCGAGGGTGAAGGTCTCCCCCGAGACGAGTTTTATCTCCGCAGGGAGCGTCTTCGCAGTCTCAATCCCTATTGTGGTGACATTGATGATGTACGTGTCCGGTTTCAGCTCCATCTGGTAGTGGCCGTCAGCGCCGACAGGAATTTCGTACACGATTTGACCTTTTGTGTCGGATACGAGTACAAACCGGCCCTCGAACATTTCCGGTGGTATTTCCGGGGTCGGTTCATCAATTCTGGCGACTGGTGAAAAAGGGCCAAATGAAAGATGTCCTTCCAGCACCGCCGGCGGAATCTCGTCAGTGCGCTCGACTGCGCTTGGTGAGCAGGCGGTCAGGAATATCAAAAATGCAATCGCTAAAGCGGTCTTCATGCGTCCGTTCTCCCTGCCAACCCCGAGCGTAAAACCGGATGCTCGAAGTCTAATGTACCTGGACCGGGTCTTTGATCGCACCGCGATCGAGAAGCGGTTTTTCGTAACCGGCATCCCAACCTGTGGGAGGGTCGGTCCTTTCTATCCTGACAGCGGTATTTTTATAATCAGGTATTTTTGCGCGCTGGTCGACCTTATTCAAAGTCAACAGATTCGCAGCTGCCTCTGCAAAGTGGAACGGCACGAAAACCGTTTTGCGTGGAGATCGACCTGTTACGAGCGCGCGCATTTTGATTTCTCCCCGTCTGGATTGGACCATCACCCAGTTACCCGTTTCGATACCTAGATCAGCTGCATCCTCCGGGTGGATCTCGCAAACAGCTTCCGGGAAAGCGTGTTCAAGAGCGCTCCGGCCGGACATCGTGGATCCATGCCAGTGATAGAGGACACGTCCTGTCGTCATGTTGTAGGGAAATTCTGCGTCCGGGGTTTCGCTGTCGGTGCCGTAGTCGA
>JBFGQG010000258.1:0-5761 GCA_041564295.1 Anaerolineales bacterium
GATCGATATCTCTTCGTCCATGAAATAGATCCAGTGGTAGTCGGAGAGGAAGGGACGGTTGATTTGCAAATATACTGCGTCAACTTTTTGAAACTTAAGAGAGAATTGGTGTCCGAGCATCCGCCCGGTGAGCGTTAAAGGGAGTGTTGAAATTACGGCATCTACTTTTTCTTCATACCCCTGCCCATCTTTCTGGTAGCGCACGGTCGTAATCCGGTTATCGACGCATTCGAGGCCGGTTACCGTCGCATTCAGGTGGACATGCTCATGAATATCCTCATACAGCCGGTTGGAAATCGCGCCGTACCCCCCACGCACCGGATAGTAAAAGTACTGGAATTTCGTCTTGGTATTTTCACGGATCTTGTCCAGTGGGCTCGCTAGCCGCACTTTCTGCCGCGCCCAGAGGACGGATATCTCATTCCCTGGAATCCCGAATAATTTCTCGGTGTACGGCTTGAAAAAATAGTCATACAGCCCTTTACCGTATCGTTTAAGAACAAATTGCTCGAAGGATTCTTCAGGCTCGCTGCGGGGACGAAAGAGGTACGACCACGCAATCCAAGCGCTTTCCTTCAATTTCAGGCGAGATCCAAGTTCCATTACATCCAGCGGATCGCGCATCCAATGGCCTTTTAGATAGATCTTGCTTCGCCGGATATGGCGGCCCATCGGCACCAGCTTGAGCAACTTTGCGAGCACGTTCTCATCCGTGGTAAACAACCGATGCGCGGCAAAATCGCACTGGAACCCGTTCCACTCAAAACTCCTGGCCAATCCACCCGGGTAGGATTGCTTCTCCAATACTATAAAATCGATTCCCCGCTGTTTTAACAGCCAACCTGAACTGAGACCGGCAAAACCAGCCCCTAGAATTGCTACTTTCGTCATAAATCTTTTCTGTCCTTATTCGAGTGATTTAGCTGATGCCCGGCAATTATATCATCGCGAAACACACCGGCAGTTCTACCATCTACGGATCTCGCCCTCAAGCACGTGCACGATCTCCTCCCAGTAATACGCCCTGCACCTTTCTTTTCCTTTCGAAATAATCTCCTCCCGCAGCTTTTCATCATACAGGGCTTTCTCAATGCCGTCGGCAAATCCCTCTTCACTGGAAACTGGGACCAGCACACCGGCAGGCGGTTCTCCCAATAATAAGCGTCGATCTCCGACATCCGCGCTGACAAACGGGACCCCCATGACCCACGATTCGAAAAGTTTTAATGGCGACCGCCCCTTCGCCGCGGGATCGTCGAAAACCGGGTCAGTGCTGGCGTCTGCCAGTGCGTAATATAACGGCACATCCTCCGGAGAAACCCTTCCGACGAACCGGGTTGCTTCCGCAAGCCCAAGGTCTACGGCTTCGCCTTTCAACCCCTCCAGGTCCTCTCCGCCTCCGACAACCAGCAGGACGGTCTCCGCGTGTGCCTGATGAATGATCTTAAACGCTGCAAGAAGGATGTTCACAGGGTGGGTTTTAAGGCTCAGGGTGCCGATAAATGCCACTACTTTTTTTCCACGCAGGCCCAACCGGTCGCGTTCCATCTCAACTTTCAACGGGTCTGGGGGACTGAACCGCGCAGGATCTACCCCATTTGGCAGATAGGCGATTCGATTCTCCGGGATCCCCCAGGAAATCAACTGGTCCTTCATGAATTGTGTATGGGTTGTGACGATTTTCCCGTACCGAGGTACTCTCTTTTCAAAAAAAGAAACAATCCGTTTCTGCCAACCTCCGCCGAAGCGGCCTGAACCTGCCTCAAAATCATCGCAATCTACAATTATGGGCTTGCGCCGATATACTCTACCAAACCAGCCGGCAACACCGTTCATCGGATGGGGTTTTCCGACGATGATCACGTCGCTTGGGTGTTTGAACAATTCCAAACTCAGGGCTGCCATGGCTCGCAAGACGACCCACAGCAGTCTTAATGGACGATAGTATTCTTTCGCATTCCCACTTTTTTTCACATGCATCGGGGCAACATAGTGAATGTCAACACCATCCCTGATGAATCCCTTTTCTTCGAGCTCTCCAAAATTGGAGTGCAAAGCGGCTATGCGCACATGATGCCCTAACGCGGCTAATTCACGTGCAATCGGCCAGTAGCGGCCGAGACCGGAAGGGCTCTCTAAATCTTGCGTCAATAAGAATAGAATGCGCATGCTTTTTTACTCGAATAACAAAACCTGCAAATGCGCGCGGGTCATCTTGCCCAGCTGGGCCAGTGCATAATCCGATTGAAATCGAGCATACCCCTGCCTGGCAATCTTTTCCCTTAAACCCGGCTCCTGATAAAGACGGAGGATCGCGGCGGCAATTGCCCGTGAATCTGACCTATCGCAATGAAATATTTCCTCACCATGTTTGAATGCGCGCCGGACTGCTTCAGATTCTCCGCTGACCACCGGCATCCTCATCGCCAACCCTTCATAAATCTTGTTTTGAACCGTCATCAAAGATTGCGGGGTCTGCCCGAAAGCGCCAAGGCACACATCCGCCTGGCCGACATATCGGACCAGGCGTTCCCTTTCCATCCAACCGACGAATTCAACCTGGTCCAGCCTGTAATCCTGCGTAAGCCGGTAAGCGCTTTCGCGCTCAGGACCATCACCAATCAGGATGATTTTTATCCGGGATACTGTTTCGAGTTCCCGGGCCGCTTCGATAATCTGCAGAACGCCATGGTTTGGGATAAAGGTCCCGTAATAGACCACCCTGAAAGTGTCAGGACCGGCACCGATCTTTTCCTGCGGTTTGAAAATCCTATCGTCCGCCCCGGTTGGAACGAGGCGAAACCGGTCTGAATTAATCCTGTATTGCCCGCACAACCAGTCGACATAGTCGCCGGTATCCTGGATAAGCAGGTCAGGCAGTCGCAAGGCGGTACGCTCGGCCAATCGGACGAGGGCCATAGTAAATTTATTCTTTTCGGCGAGGCCGCGTTCGATCGATATCAGGTAGATCGACATGAACACGTCCCAGACCAGCGGTTTTCTCCATAACCATGCCAGGATCCGTGCAAGGAAAACGTCAAAATGTCCTGGATAACCTACCATCAGGACGTCGAAATCCTTGTCCAAATGGATAAATCCGGCCAATAATTTCCAGTAAGTACCAATAACACGCCGGATGAAACCCAGGTGTAACCAGCCGCCCTCGACTGCCTGTACCCGATCCTCGATCCCTCTCCAGAGACCCTGGTGGCATTCAACGACCTCCACCCCGACCTCACGCAAGCCGGCGATCATAATGATGTTCCTGGAATATTCTTCGCGATAAGTGCCGAAGTAGCAAACTTTTCGAACTTCTTTATTCATCGAGTTTCCTGGCGCTTGCTTTGCGCAGATGACAGGCTCACCCGCTCAAGACGAATATATGCAATCATTCTAGTCCTGGGCAGAGTTAATGGCAGCCGGGGCATCGATCTGAATCTGGTCGCTTCCGCTTTGGATCAAGATCGTTCGGCCATCTTCGTCAAACACCAGGCTTGATCCTAACCACCGGTCAAATAAAAAAACGGTCACCGCTTCAAAAGCACCTTCGTTAAGCAGCAGGATGTTCATCAAGTCACTGTCTTCATCCCGGACCGTTTCTGCTTCACCACTGTGGACCATAATGATTTCCACATCTCCCCAATCCGTATTATTAATCCTGAATCGTTCATCTCCGACCTGTCGTGCGCCAGAGAAATGCCAGGTTATTCCTGCACGATTATCAACAGGACCCACCACCTGGTCGAAGAACAGGATGGGTCCATCGTGATAGAACCAGATTGTGCGTTCGTGCGTCCAACCGTTCCAGTCCGGCAAAACAATTACTGCACGATCGAATTCTTCCCCAAAATCAACCTCCCTGACCTCCGCCGTGAACGGGACATTCTGCGCCCAACTGCTGTCGCTGCCGACGAGTGTATGCACGACCCGGTCCATCCCGAATTTCGGAACAACCAGGCCGTTCAGGTTTTCGCGAGGGATCCTTTGATCCCTGAACAGGCTGCGTCCGGCGGGCAGCCACCTAAAAATCTCTCCCTGGTTGTCCTCCACAACGATCGGTGCGCCTTTCTGCAAAGAAATAACGCTGTTCGAGGCTTTATACCGGTGCCAGCCGGTGAAACGCAGGTTCAGCAAGAGAAATTTGTCGTCCTCTTCCCAACCGTCTCGAAATACGAGCTTGTCGGGCAGGAGCGGACCGGCCTGGTTCGGCAGCCCGCTGTTTCCGTAAAGCAGGCAGCTGCCCTCATCCGGTGCGGCCCCTTCCCCGTTAACTGCAAGTTCCATTCCCGGTCGTGCAGAGAAGCTTCTTCCGTTTTCCAGTAAATAATCCCCGGCGCGCCCGAGCAGCCAGATATAACTCGGGTCGCCTGTCAGGCTGTATGCAAGGCTTCCAAGTGAAGCCATCGTGAATATTCCGAGATGATTGTACTGCAGCGGCGCGCCGGAAGGCGGAGTCTGCAGGAGCAGCCATTCGAACGCAAGCTCCACGTTGCCGAAGTTGTAACTGGCCATTATGAAGGACTGGTGCCAGGCGTTTTCAATCCATTCCGGCTGGTAGTTCACAGCATCGTCAGAATTGCGGAAGCGCGCCTGCCAGCCGGATAGGTGATCTTCCAGATATGCCGCATTCTTTGCGGATAGCTCCCCCGTTACGAGCCCGTTTGCCTGGATCAGCGACAGCAGACCCAGTCCGTTTTCCTGGTTCTCATACGGTCCGTCCGGGAGTTTCGAGAAGCTGATTGAATAGAGCAGGTCCACCCACCCGGGAGCCAGCGCCCGCGCATTGACCGCTGCGATCCAATCCGACACGCGCGCCTGTTCACCCTGCGAAAACAGTTCCGGGTACCTGCGGACCACTTCGAGATAAAAATATATGCGCTGTCCGGCGAGATACTGGTCGTATTTGATGCTGTTGGCCGGCAGCGTGAACATCCCGCCGGCAACTTCCTGTAAAAACGCCTCACGATACGCATCCAGCCAATCCTTTTCAGCGGTTACAAGCCCTAAGAAAGCATAATCCGGCGCAATTTTGTTCGGTTTCTCCGCCAGGATCTGGACAAGCCGCTCCTTCACTTCTTCCGAGGTATATAATTCGCCGGACGGTTGCAGCGTTTCACATAAATAAGGCTCTTCCTCGCTGATTCCAAAACCCGGATCCATTGCAAATTGCGGGAAGAAGCTGGTTTGGTAAGCCCGGACAAAAAACAGGGAAAGACCGGTCACGAAAAGAACTATAAATACGGTTACCACGGGCGTCCGCAGCCGGAATCTGCCGGTCTCAGGGACATAGAGATTCCGCCACGACACAAGGATAAGACCGATGATGAGCCCAGGAAGCACCAGAAAGACGGCGTCCACCGCTGCAAAGAACTCTTCGCGGGAGAACCTGTCTTCCACCTGCTCTACCATCACTGGGATTGCAGCGACTCCGACTGCCAGCAGCACCGTCATAAAGAACTGCAGCAAGCGGTTTCTCTCCGGGAAAAATGCCAGAAACAAACTTGCAGCGCTGCCGCAGGCCACAAACGCCAATGCCCATGCAGACGACTTGTTTGGGAACATGGCATACGCCCCGGTGATTACCACCGTTATCGCTCCCAATAGGATGGTTCCGTCGGTGAATAGAACGTGTTTTCTGTCGTAGTACGGCCGGGCAAACAAACCTACCGTTGAGACAATCAGGATAAAAACCAGCGGCCCCAATACCTGCGAAAGGTTCAGCGAACCGAACAACGCCAATCGGACCAGCGCATAGAATACC
>JBFGQG010000259.1:0-5739 GCA_041564295.1 Anaerolineales bacterium
CACCCTATCGCCATCAAGAACTTCCTGGCGTATACCTTCGCCAATTGGTCGTCGCCACCCATTTACGTCACGCTTGTCGGAAACGGCAACTGGAATATGAAAAACTTCGGCACTGATACGAATGTGCTCTACCATAACGCACCGCCGACATTCATGCCTCCAAACCTGGCCTACATTGACCCCTGGCAGGGTGAGGTAGACAGTGCCAACCTGCTCGCAACAATCATCGGGAACGACACGATCCCGGATGTGTATATCGGCCGGATTCCAGTCAACACGAACGCACAGATGACGACAGTTGTCAACAAGATCATCGCATACGAGAATGCGCCGGTCCAGGCGTGGCAGAAAAACGTCCTCTTTATTGCGGACAACGTGCCTGATCCTAAATTCGCCGGTGATTTCGTTGCACTCAGCGAGGGTATTATTTCAGATTACATCACCCCGAACCCGGATTACCAGGCACTGCGAATCTACCAGGACACCGGCGACGGTATTCCGAACGGCTACGATTTCGGATGCACAAGCCTCTCCAACCCAACCGAACGGGCGAAATGCGACAATGTTACCGCTGCTATCCAGAATACGCTCAATATTACAGGCACCCTGCTAGTCAACTATACCGGGCACGCGAGCCTGGACCGCTGGTCCAATGAAGTCATTTTCGACGTGAACGATATAACGCCGTTGACCAATGGGTCTCAGCTCCCAGTCGTGCTCTCCCTGACCTGCCTGGACGGTCACTGGACCTATCCGAACCTGGACAGCCTGGCCTACCGTTTCCTGACCACCTCTGGAAAGGGTGCCGTGGCGGCCTTTTCACCCACTGGCCTTGGAGTTGCAACCGGGCATGACTATTTGCAGCGCGGATTCTACAACTCTATGTTTGATGACGGGAGCTGGGAACTCGGGCCGGCAACTTTGTCCGCTAAAGTCAACCTGTGGGGGTCCGGTTTTGATTACGACCTCATGCACACGTTCACCCTTTTCGGTGACCCGGCCATGGGGATCAAGAACGATAAAATCGTGACCCCGGCACAGGCAGCGAAAACTGGTAACCCGGGTGACAGCGTCGTTTATACACTGAAATTAAAAAACACAGGCGCGACAGCGGATACGTTCAGCGTGGTCGTATCCTCGCCAAGTTGGACTGTCAGCCCACCTGCCACCACTGTTGGTCCGCTGAATGCGGGGGCATCGAAACTCCAGGAAATCACTGTTAACATTCCATCCAACGCTTTGAGCAACCAGTATGAGGTTACGACCGTCTCGGTCACATCTCAGGCGAACGCCAGCAAGACTGGCGCATCCGTTCTCACGACGACCGTCGTCGTGCCCGGCCTTGAACTCTCTCCAGCCTCGGAGACCCGAAAGAGTGTGCAGAACGAGGTGGTCACATTCGAACTGACCCTGACGAACACGTCCGCCGTGACCGATACTTTTGACATCACGGTAGACAATCCCGGCGGGTGGTCGCTGAGCGCCCCGGCACAGATTGGCCCATTGGCTTCAGGTGGATCTTCGAAATTCAATGTGACCGTCACTGTTCCAGGGAATGCTGTATCCGGCACATCAGAAACTTTTAAGGTCACCGTCCGCTCGCAGTATGATGTAACCAATGCCGCAGTTTCAAACCTGACGGTAGATGTAGTGAAACGATTCTACCTGCCGGTGATCTATCAAAAATAGGCTATGGCGGAGATATTGAACCGTAAACCATCTGAATCGACACCATTACAACTCCAGCGCCTGGCGATCAGGATTGCAGGTGAAGGTCAACTGCGCATCACCGTCAATGGAGAAAGCATGCTGCCTTCGTTCCATCCCGGCGACGCTCTGCTGGTCGATTCAAAAAGCCGCCGAGACCTTTCAGTCGGCCACATTATCACTTTCTTGAACGGGGATACGATGGTCACCCACCGAATCGTTGGTCGATCGCACCGCGGCTACCTCGCCAAAGGAGATAATTCTTACACGTTTGATCCGATTGTCGAACCTGGGCAGGTTGTCGGGCGTGTCATCGCCATTCAACACGGCGGAAACTGGCGCGCTGTTCGTTTGAGCGCAGGAAGTAAGTTCGTCGCTGCCGCAAGCCGGATGGACGGTCGTTTTTATGAGGTCGTCGCCGGGGTTGATCAGGGGATCGGCAGGATAATACGCCGGTTCGTTCACGGTATTTTTAAAATCCTGATCCGCTCAATTTCAGTAATCTTTTCAGGTCGTGAACGCGTTATCTAATGGAAAAAGCAAACATACCGTGAAGAAAAGAATGAAGTTGTGATGGGCAGACATAGGCTTTGCACAAAGGTTTCCTGAAACGTATTCCCCGCTTTGCAAAACCGGTTAATGGATAGAACCACCGCATGCGAGATACCAAATATATTACACATAAGCTCGCTTCCGGACGGTTTCTGAAGGTAGAATCAACCACATGATAAAGCTTGATCAAGTTCTGCGTCAAAATCCGGCGATCGCCAGCCAGATATTAAACGGTGAGGCTGTGCTGGTGCATCCACAGAAGGGGAAAGTTAAAGTTTTAAACACTATCGGCGCTCTGATCTGGGATGCTCTCGACGGTCGGCGAAAAGTCTCGGAAATCGTATCTGATATTTGCTCCGAATACGATATATCCGCTGTCCAGGCGGAGGCGGACACACTGGAATTTTTAGAAGGTCTGTTCTCACATGACTTAATAACAATTGTCTCACCATGAAATACTCTTTCTCTTCATTCTTGTCAAACAAGCTGAAAATAGCGGGCATTGCCTGCCTTGCATTGACCCTGTTGATGTCCGGCATCGTCGAACGTACTTTCGCCGCCATCGACCTGCTTTATTTCCGAGCAGCAGCTGAACCCGCGCGGGTAAAACTGGAATGGGAAACCGCAACTGAATTGAACAATGCCGGTTTCATCGTACTGCGCAATACGACAGGTGGGACCGATCCTAGCCAGTATGGACAGGTTCCCGTGTTCGACCCCCAGTTTAACCAGACATTGACATTCATTCCTGCACGTGGAGATGATTTAACAGGCGCGGTTTATGTGCTCTATGACGAAAACGTCACAACGGGGACCCGGTATTTCTATTATCTTCAAGACATCGATACGACCAATAACTCCTTCTATCACGGTCCTATTGAAGTCGTCGGGGGGCAGACCGCCACGCCTATCGGTGGTCCTTCAGCGACACCGACAAAAACCAGGACGCCCACTCCGACGCCTACCGGGACTACGACGAACATTCCGACAAGGACGTTGACACCCACGCCGACGATCCCCCCAACGGCCATGCCGACGGAAACGCCCGTCACACCGGCGCCAGTTTTGCCGACCGGTATTTCTGAAATCGACCTGACATTGACTGCGATAAGTTTTGAATTAACGGCACTGCCGACAGCAACTGAGACTGCGACGCCGCTCGTTCTTGCCGAAGCCGTTACGGGGGCTCTTCCAGGTTCAACGCCAACGATCTCAACGCAGTTTCAGCCCGAGCCTGATTTGCGAGTGTCTTTTCTGACAGGACGGATTGCATTTGTTATCGGCGTGCTTTTATTGAGTGGTGCGCTTCTGACATGGGGCTTTTTCTTCCTCATCCGAAGAACTGAAGGCGAAAGAGAAGCGTAACCATCCGTTATGAAAAATCCAACCACACGCTTGATTCTCGGGCTGGTATTTATTTTGTTCTCCGTCGGAGGCGTTTTCTGGAGTATCACGCAAATATCCGAAGCAAAGCCCTCCAGCGAGGACGCAGATGTCATAAAAATCCTGATCGAACACGAAGGCATGTACCGCATCCCGGTCGCCGAGTTGCAGCAGTTCGGCTGGGAAAACGTGGACCCTGCTTCGCTGGGCCTGACAAACGGCGGAGAGCCTTATCCTTTCGTGGTCACCGGGGAAGGCGCGGACCTGCAGATCATTTTCTACGGAAGAGCGCCGGATGCGACGCTGCTTCGTTATACACCGTACAATGCGTTTTTTCTCTCCCTGGGCAGCGGAGAAACCAATCTTGCCTCAATTGAAGAAATCGGCGGCGCTGGCGTCGAACCATCACTGCTGACAGTCACAACGATATTTGAAGAAAACAGCATCTATAGTCCCAGGCTGGAAGAAGGGCGGCCCTGGTTCTGGCTGCAGCTCCCTGCGCCGGGCAGCCGGACCATTGATTTCTCCCTGGAGGCCGCCGGTTCCGGTCGCGCGACCATCCGGATGGAATGGTTCGGCAGCACCGGATCTGTGGATGTGGATCCGGACCACCATCTCATAATCCATCTGAACGGCACCCAGATTGCTGATGAAGCATGGGATGGGATCGGTGCACATTCGATCGCGATTGAGCTTGATACCGAAATTTTCGAGCCCGGTCAGAATAGCCTGGTCTTTGAAGCTCCAGGCGATACAGGTGTGCCGGCAGACATCATTCTGCTCGACTCCTTCTCGATCACATACCCGCAGCTTGCAGGGCCAAAACCGGGTGGTGTAGCTTTCATAGCGGCAGAGCGTTCTTATTTTTTCCCAGTGGGTACGGTCCTGTTCGATGTTTCGAAACCCCAGCGGCAATTGACTGCAGAGCGCGGTGCAGGGGAATTCCAGACCACACCGGGTGGTCGTTATATCGCCGTATTGGAAGGAAAGTACCGCGATCCGGTTAGCTTACTCCCTGCAAAGATGGGGTCCGATCTGCGTGCAAATTCAGGCGGCAGCTTCCTGGTGCTCGCGTCGGAAGACCTCCTAGATGCTGTTCGGCCGCTCCTGGAGCATCGCAGCAGCCAGGGACTGTCTACCCTGGCAGTGACCCTGGAGGACGTGTACGATCAATTTGGACACGGAATGTCTGCTCCGCAAGGCATTCGCGCATTTTTGCAGTATGCAAAAGCGAACTGGGCTGAGCCGCCGGTTTATGTCCTTCTACTCGGTGACTGGTCCTATGATCCACACGGTTTTACTACGCCAGTCATTGAAAACGGACTTCCCTCCTTTTTCACCTTCACTGAATTCGGAGGTGAAACAGTCAGCGACGTAGCTTTCGCCAAGCTAGATGACGACGAACTCCCCGACCTGGCTGTAGGCCGCATACCTGCTCGAACGGTGGAGCAGGTCCGGTTGGTGGTTGACAAGATCATTGCCTTCGAGACGAGACCCCCGGAAGGCGCCTGGGACCGCCGTGTCCTCGCCATCGCCGACCCTACCGAACCGACGTTCAAGCGCGATGCAGAAGAATATCTGGCTCTTTTTTCCGACGCGTACGATCCTGTGCTGATATCTGCGGATGCCATGGGAGGCGAGGCATCAGGCGTGGCGGCCGAAGTAGCTTCCGTGAAGATCGATGAGGAAATCCGGGCTGGCGTGCTGTTGATGTCCTATTTCGGACATGGATCGCTTACACAGCTCGGTAAGGATGCGCTTTTTACGGCTGACCAGGCCGCGCAGTTGGAAAATGGCCGCTTCACCCCAATTATGGTCAACATTACCTGCCTTGCGGGTTTGTTCACGCATCCGTCGGTTGAATCGCTTTCTGAAGCGATGCTTTGGAATGATAAAGGTGGAGCCATTGCGAGCCTGGGTGCAACCAGTCTGACGCTTCCTTTTTACCAGGCCTTTTTGAGCGGCGGATTTGTTGAAGCGTTGTTACAGTTGCCGGGTGGCCGGTTGGGTGATGTTTTGCTTCATGCCCAGCGGCAAATGCCTGTAGACAATGGACCGGGAAGTTTAGAAGTTCTGGATACGTTTCTATTGTTTGGC
>JBFGQG010000260.1:0-5730 GCA_041564295.1 Anaerolineales bacterium
AGGTTGAAACATGATTGGAAAAACAATATTGATACTCGGTGGCGGAGTGGGTGGGATTGCAGCGGCGAACAGGCTGCGACAGGGGCTGCCCTCACCACATCGGGTGATTGTGGTCGAAAAGCGCGCTAAGTTCGTATTCACGCCTTCGCTCTTGTGGGTAATGACAGGTCAACGTCGATCAGGGCAGATCATAAAAGACCTGCACAATTTACTCTTTCCAGGGATAGAGATCGTGCACGCAGAAATCATGGAAATCGACGTGGAGAAGCAAAAGGCACATACTGAAACCGGGTACCTGGACTATGATTTCCTTGTAATTGCCCTGGGAGCTGAACTAGCTCCAGAAAAAATACCTGGTTTTGATGTGTCTGCATTGACTCCTTACGACCTTGAAGGTGCTGCAGGTCTATTAAACGCATTAGAAAGATTCGAAGGTGGTCGGGTAGCGGTGCTCGTTTCATCGACGCCGTATAAGTGCCCGGCTGCTCCTTATGAAACTGCTCTCTTGCTGGAAGACTTCCTGCGTAAGCGAGGAATTCGGGACCGTTGCCAGGTGAATATTTTTACACCGGAAAAACTACCCATGGGCGTAGCCGGTCCAGCGATGGGTAAGGCTGTGGTCGGAATGCTCGCTGATAAGAACATCGGTTTTCACCCCGAACTGACCTTGGCGGAAATTGACCCTGGTGGAAAGGAATTGAAGTTCACGAACCATGAGCCTGTGCCGTTCGATCTATTGGCTGGTATCCCTCCTCATCGTGCACCGCTCGCAATTCGAACCACTCCCCTTCCAGATGAATCAGGTTGGATACCGGTGGACAAATATACACTTCAGACTGGAAAGGAAAACGTTTTCGCGATCGGAGATGTAACCGTCATTACACTTTCTAATGGTATGGCGCTGCCAAAAGCAGGTGTATTCGCTGAAGGACAGGGGCTAATCGTGGCAGACAGAATCATTGAAAAAATCCGAGGCGAAACCCCACGTGCGAAGTTTGATGGACTCGGTTTTTGCTGGATTGAAACAGGGGGGAGATCTGCGGGTTTTGCGAGCGGCGAATTTTACAACGAGCCTGATCCCGATGTCGGTCTACCGCGCACCGGAAAGGTATGGCACTGGGGCAAAATCCTTTTCGAAAGGTATTGGCTGGGCCAGGGAATGGGCCGTACTGCCCTGCGCTTCGTTTTGAATTTTGGCGGGAGAGTCTTAGGTGTGCCTGTCTCCCTCCCAAGATAAGCAAGCACGACTCCACATGATTTCACATGTGGAGTCGTGCTTTGTCGCTGTTTGGATCAATCCCCGATAGTAAGCACTGTACTCTGCGAACGCCCCCAGGTCGCCAGGTCATACATTGCAGATGCTTCCGCCGGCATGGCGACGAATGTTCCGCTGTGTGTTGCTCGGGCGAGGTAGGAGAAAGTGTGGGTCCCGGCGGTCATTTCGGTGATGAAGAAGGTCACCCGTCCAGGCCGGATCTCTTTGTAGTTGTAGCCCAGCTCTCTCCATGTAAATCCTTCATACACTTCTCCATTTTCATCGAAAGCTTGCGCGATAAACGATGTCGTATTCAAATTTTCGTTCAGCGCTTCCAGGCCACCGGGCAAGTTGTCCTCTACGAGCATATACGAAGCGGTGTCGGTGAGTTGAACGGTCAGCACAATCTTTACAAGCTGGCCCGGAAGGATCGTCTCAAGGAGCCGGTTTGTTTTAGGGTTGACATACTTCCTGGTCACGTCCACTTCACCTGCGGCCGCGATTTCTTTCTGCGGCAGATAAACGCGGCTGTTGACAGTGTAATACATCGGCTGTAGACCGTCCTGCCGGATTACCAGACTGTTCCTGCCGGGACGCATTTTTTCAGCCGGGATTTCGATCGATACGGCCGGCTCACCCGGGCCAAGGTTTCCGGCGGACAAAACCACACCGTTCAATTCAACCTCGTATGTGATCTGCGCGGTCCCAATCTCGGCAGCAAGTAGATGGTCCGTCAGGGCAAGGATGGTGAAAGAAGTTTCATTGGTCGTGCCCCAACCTTGCTGGGTGCGCTGGCCCATCAGGTAGCGGACAAGCCCGGGCTCAAGGGCGTGCTGAGGTCTGATTTTGACAAATGCGCTGAGCGCCAGGGCTGTGGTGCGTGTGGCTGAGGACATGGTTTTCTGGTGGTAGTACCCGTCATGATCTTCACCCGCCCAATACACTTCGCCGTTTGTACGAGTGGCCGTTTCAGCAAGGGCATTTACAATCGCCCTGGCTTGACGAGATTCGCCGAGTTCATGGAAGGCCAGTGCAAGTGCTGCGCGGCTGAACGTATCCAGATCGTCAAAAGAAAGCTCGTAAAGGCCTTTCGTTGCGTCGAGATTACCATGCCTGGAGATGGCCAATGCGTAAAGGGCGAAGGCCTGCGTACGGACGTCCATTTGTCCAAGGTTTTCGTTCAACCAGGCAGCACCTCGCTCAACCACTCCAGGATCGACCTCGTATCCAGCCTGTGCAGTAACAGCCAATCCGAACACCACCCAGGCTGTCTGGTAAGCGTCGGTGGCATCGTCGTACCACCAGCCCCATCCACCATCATTGTGCTGAAAACCATACAGCCGCTGCAGTCCAGCGTTGATTTGTGGGGGCAGGTCTGCCGCAAAGGTGGGATCGCTGACACCGAGCTGGAACAATGCGCGACCTACGACTGCATTAGGCAGCGCTTTGCTCATCGTCTGCTCCACACAGCCATAAGGAAAACCGGTCAGATAATCCAGGCCGGTCAGCAGCGTACCTGCAATTGACCTGCTGAGTTCAACCCTGACGGTGCTCATTTCAAGCGCAGAACGTGGCCAAATCAAGCTGGTTTCGTAAGCACCTCTGAAGTCTCCCGTGATCGTGGTCAAATCGGGCACTGCAAGCGGGCGGATTTGCAACGGCAGACTCACTGCATCCGCCCAACCTGCGTTCCAATAGGAAACAGACACCGTCACCTGCGCTTCACCTGATGAAAGTGCTTTTACCATCCAACCGACCATTCGCTGCTCTCCAGGTCCAAGCGAAACGGCAACCGGTTCACCATCGATTAACTGTAATAGTCTGGATTCGTCCTGTTCGAACCCTATCTGAAGAAGATGCGTTTCATCACTGTAGTTGTGCACGAATGCAGAAAGCATGAATTGGTCGCCAGCAGTGAGCGTGCCTGGGAGGATTGGCCGCACGATAACCTGCTGCTGCGTCAGGAAATTTGCCGTCGCTTCACCGAATTCATGACTATCACCGGTCGTCGCCTTGGCAGTCAGACGCCAGGTGGTAAGGCTGTCGGGCAGGTTGACTGTCACCACGACCACCCCATTCTCGTTCGTCACCAGGTTCGGGAACCAGGCGGCTGTGTCGGGGAAATCACTGCGCGGGCGACCAGAAAGCAGGCCTTCGTCGCCGCCACCGCCCATTCCGCCGTACATCAGCACCCGGCTCAGCGCCAGCGAATCATAGGTGCGCACGATGTGGTCCCGCCTGTCGTAGAAGGATGCCAGGATTGGTCCCGACAATTCATCACTCAGGCTGAAGATGGCTTCATCAACGAGCGCGAGAGAAACCTCTGCCTGGACCGGCACACCGGCCTTATCGGTCACCTGTATCGTAAACGTTGCTTTTTCACGCGCCGCATAACTCTGCTTGTCAGGTGTGATGGACACCAATAATACTTTATCTACAACTGGGACCTGGACTTCCACAACCGCGGTCACCAGCCTGCTGTCTGCGAGGCTTTCGAATACCCATTCCTTATTTTCGATCGAAGGATCGACCGCAACGTATGCATTGACCGCGATAAAGATGTTTGGCGCGTAATCTGCGTGGATGGGGACTTCTAATACGGTCAACGGCGCAGTCAGTCGAACTGCGATCTCCTCGCGGACGGTGCCGCGTTCGAAAGTGAGCAGCGCAGGGCCGCTGAAGGCCGATTCGACCAGAAGCCGTGCGGTTTCACCGGGTGCATATGAATTGAACTCCGAGGTGATATGCAGTTCGGTAGTCTGCTCGCGCGCCCAGAAATCTGTTTCACTGAAAATGTAGAGGTAGGTCCGGTATTCGATTTCTTTGCCGCGAATATCCGTTCCATTCACGCGCAGCTGGTAATATCCCGGCTCCAACGGTGTGAAATTGACACTGGCACGTCCATCGGGCGCTGTTGTCATTTTCTGCGACTGGATGATTTTCGAGTAATCGTAATCGGTATAACTCCAGCGACGAAGTTCTACGCTCAATTCGCGCCCATCAACGGGAAATCCGTCGTTGTCCTGCACCAGTGCCTCCAGCAAGAAAGGCTCTCCAGGCTTTTTCAGGTCCCCGCCAGTATCCACGGTGATCTCCTCGGCAGCTGCATACACAGTAACTGCACCAAACCCACTGACGACCTGGTGGCTGCCGTCATCGGCAGTCACTTCGATCCCCCAGGTTGTTGCGGACTGGCTGCTGCGCCAGTCCGTATAATAACTGTCCCTCCCCCAGAAAACCTCTGCCGGTAAGGAGAAAGTGTACTGGCCGTTTTCATCAGTTACACCGCTTACGGTCTTTGCATCCCAGGGTTTAACCCAATCCTGGCCTTCGATATATTCTCCAGCCCACCAGTCATAATACCCTAAGGTACGGACGTATTTTTGGATCGTCAATTTAGCATTTGGGACCGGTTCGCCGAAGAAATAGCGCGTATCGACATGGATAGTGATTTTATCGCCTTCGATGTAATACGGGGCGTCCGTAGTGACGGTGACCTGCAAATCCGGTTTGCGATATTCCTGCACTTTGAATATTTGCTGGAGGAGACCGCTATTCCAGGAAATTTCGATGTTGTAATCACCGAGCATCGCGCCTTCTGCAATAGCGAATTCACCGTTTACTGTTCCGAATGGCGTTGTCAGCATTTCCAGGGTGATGACCACGTTATTACGTGCATCACGGATCCGCACCGTAACGGGCGTCCCTGCAGGCGGAAGAGAAAGGATCGCGTCGCTGTCACCTCTGATGACAGCTTTAAAGAACACGCTCTGGCCGGGCTTGTAAATCGGACGGTCCGTATAAATATGCGCCGAAAATTTCCGAGTGACCGACATCGGCTGCCACCACCACATCCAGGCCCCATACGCATTGTCCCATTCCCAGCTCAGTCCGGTGGCTGTCACATCGTTCCCGGCCTGGGCTAAAACGATCAGCGGCTCCGGGTTCTGTGCTATTTCCGTTCTAAACAGGCCGCTTTCATCCGTCGTTCCGCTTTGAATCAATCGCCCATCCCTGGCGTAAACGTAGATGCTCGCGCCGGCGACCGCGTTCGAAAGACTGTTCGTACCGTTAATGTCCGTCAGCCATGCCGTCAGTTCACCTTCAGCCTGTTTCATCATGAGTGTGTGCCGGCTGATGATGATAATCAGCTGCCCGTTGACCAGTTCGCCAGTCTTCATATTTAAAATGTACATCCCGAGGGGGACATTTGCCGGGATGTAGGCTTCAAAAACCTGGTACCCATCGCCGCTCACATCAACAAAGAAAGATGCCTGCCTGGCGAGATCATCCGTTGGGATCAAAACCGGTGCTTCCCAACCGGCAACCCCACGGAAACCGGAAGAGTAGCGAGAAACGAATTCTGATATGTCCATTTGGTACAAATCAAACCGGACAGAGAGGTTGTTTGCAGACTCGGTCAGCACAAACTGGATCGCGCGCCTTCCGTCCGCATCGAGGACCTGAGCGTTCGG
>JBFGQG010000261.1:0-5700 GCA_041564295.1 Anaerolineales bacterium
ATACAGCAACCGCCCGCGCGAAAGCTCGTCTGAGCATCTCGCCTTACTGGCAAACCTGCCGCGCGGCGTCGACGCCAAGACCGGACTACCGTACATCGGGGATCCTGAAGCGTCGATCGATATGATCGTGTATGAAGACCTCGGATGCCCAAACTGCCAGAATTTCTATATCAGCGTCGAACCGGATCTCATTTCGGAATATGTTGAACCGGGAAAAGTCCGCCTCATGGTCTATACACTGGCGTTCGTTAATGCTGCATCCCTTCCCGGAGCGGAAGCGGTGGCCTGCGCCCTTGACCAGGATTATTATTGGGATTATCGTGACACGCTGTTCAATAACCAGGGCATTAACCAATTCAACCGGACGAATTTGATCAAGTTCGCTTCAGACCTCGGTATGGACGTGGACGCTTTTTCAGAATGCTTCGACCTCGGTACCCATACACAGGCGATTATCCAGCGTTCGCAAACGGCCTACGAATTCGGCATCACCGGCACACCTACCTCCGAGATTGGTGGCGTCCGCTACGCCGGGGTCGTACCCTTCGATCGTGAAGAACCGCCGGGCATTAAGCAGCTTTTGGATGCTGCCCTGGAAAAATCCGGAGAAAATTAAGCCTTGATATTTCTGGCGTTAATAGGGTAAAAATGGGGAGTAATCAGCTGGGGGTTCGTCGTTCGTTAATCGAATCACGGCGGCTGATTAATCGGTTCAGAACGAACCGTAACATGAAATAAACATCCATCAGGAGGATGAGATGCCAAGAATACGCTGCCATTATATCGATTGTGTTTTCAACGATGATGGAATTTGCGCAGCTTCCGCCATTGAACTGGATCCGGATGCCGGATGTCTTACATATTCGCAGTCCAATAAACTGATTGCCAGTGACTGGGAAGAGGAAGACGAAGACCTCGACGATGATTGGGATGAATTGGGTTACGAAGACGAAGAGGTGGATGAAGACGACTGGTTGGACGATGAAGAGGATGATTTCGAAATCGACGATGACGATGATTTCTAAACCGGGCTCTGATCCCCTTGACACCCGATTGCCGAATCGGTAAACTTCCTTATTATGTTCCACATGTCTTTCCCGCCAGTCCCTAGCTACAGCCCGGATCCGCAGATTGGGTCACGGGTTTTCAGCGCGCGAGGAAGGGACAGATAAGATTGGAATTTAAGACCACCCGACACCCTCTGGCTGAAAACCTGCCAGAGGGTGTTTGTTTGTATAACCAAAACTTACAGGCCAGGCCGTACGGACATTGTACGATTTAGGAGAACGAAAATGAAAATGTCGCAATTGATCAGCCAGACATTGCGGGAAGCCCCCGCAGACGCTGACGTCACCAGCCAGATACTGCTGGTCCGCGCAGGTTTTATCCGCCGCCTTGGCGCAGGCATCTATACGCTGATGCCGCTAGGTAAACGCGTAACCACGCGCATAGAGAATATCCTGCGGGAAGAGATGAACGCTATCGGCGGGCAGGAACTGTCCATGCCGGTCGTGAATCCGGCAGATATCTGGAAGGAGACGCACCGCTGGTATCAGATCGGCGACGAACTCGGCCGCTTCAAAGACAAGAACAACCGTGACATGGTGCTGGCGATGACGCATGAAGAAGTTGTCACCGATATTGTGCGGAAAGAAATCCAGTCGTACAAGCAGCTGCCCGCACTCGTCTATCATCTCCAGACCAAGTGGCGCGATGATCCGCGCCCTCGCGCCGGCTTGATCCGTGTGCGGGAATTTATCATGAAAGACAGTTACAGTCTGGACCGTGATTGGGATGGGCTAGACAGGCAGTACGAAGCTCACTACCAGTCCTATTTCAATATTTTCAGCCGGTGTGGGCTGCCCACCATCGCCGTTAAATCCGATGTGGGCATGATGGGCGGTAAGCTCGCGCACGAATACATGTACCTGACCCCGATCGGTGAGGATACGCTCGTGATCTGTGATTCGTGCGGATATGTGGCCAACCGCCAGATTGCTGACTTCCGTAAGCCGGAACCTGCGGAAGAGGATGCCCTTCCCCTTGAAAAAGTCGCCACGCCAGGCGCGAAAACCATCGCTGAAGTGGCTGAATTTCTCGGTGTTCCCGAATCGAAAACGGCAAAAGCCGTATTCATGGTCGGAACCTTCACGGATGGCACAGTAGAGAGCCAGAAGATGGTATTTGCCGTCGTCCGGGGAGACATGGAACTCAACGAGACGAAACTTGGCAATGCGCTGGGCGCAAATGCGCTCCGCCCAGCACAAGATGAAGAAATTGATGCGATCGGCGCTGCGGTAGGCTATGCGTCGCCGATCGGGATCGACCGCAAGCAGGTGCTTGTCGCCGTTGACGACCTCGTCGTCCGGTCTGGAAACCTCGTTGCCGGCGCGAACGAGAATGGCTTTCACTTTAAGAATACGAATTACGGACGGGATTACACAGCAGATGTCGTGGCCGACCTCGTTACAGCTGAAGAAGGATATGCCTGCGCCAACTGTGGGGAGACGCTGCGCACCACTCGCGGTGTCGAAGTCGGTAACATTTTCAAACTCGGGACACGTTATACAAAGGACATGGGTGCGTTCTTTCAGGATGAGAACGGCGAAATGAAACCTGTGATCATGGGTTCTTACGGCATCGGCGTCGGAAGGTTGATGGCCTGTATTGCGGAAGAATACAACGACGATTACGGCTTGCTTTGGCCGATCACAGTCGCCCCTTTCCAGGTCCACCTCGTCGTTCTAAAAGGGGCTGAATACGCATCGAACGTGATTTACGAACAACTTCTTAACGCAGGAATCGAAGTGCTGTATGATGATCGTGATGAAAGCCCGGGCGTCAAGTTCAACGATGCAGACCTGATCGGTGTCCCTTTGCGGGTCACTGTCGGCAAACGCAGCTTGCAGAACGGTGACGTTGAACTCAAGCGACGCAGTGAGACTGAAAAACAGATGGTACCCGTAGACGGAGTCGTTGAGGCTGTGCAGGCTGAAATCGCCGCCTTGACGGATGAAATCAAGGCGAAAGTCGTCCAAGTCCAGTATAAGGAATAGTAATGAAGATTGCCGTCCTGGGTGACGTGCATGCCAATCTGGCGGCTTTTGAAACAGTCATCGACCACGTCGAGCAGTGGGCACCGGACGTGGTCATATCCACGGGTGATATCATCAACCGCGGACCCAGTTCGGGAGAATGCCTGGATTTGGTCGTTGAAAAATCAAAATCTAGGGGTTGGCACACACTGCGCGGCAATCACGAAGATTACATTATCCACCAGTCCACACCGCAAGCAGAACGTGACGGACCGGTGTTCGAATGTTTTTACCAATCCTATTGGACATTTCAGCAGATCGATTGTGATGTGTCAGCGATTCGCACCTGGAAAGACCTGCTGGAAGTAGAGGGTCCGGACGGTTCACTTGTGCGGGTCGCGCATGGCTCTGTGTTAGGCAACAACCGCGGTATTTTTCCGAAAAGCTCGGATGAAGACTTAATTTTGAAAGGCGGAGAACCAAAACCGGCAGTGTTTTGCGCAGGACATACACATGCAGCCTTTTCACGTATGCTGAATGGCACACTCTTCGTCAACGTCGGATCTGTCGGCATACCGTTTGACGGAGACTGGCGGGCAGGGTACGCCCGGCTGACCTTCAAGAAGGGCAGTTGGCTGGAAGAAATCGTTCGCCTCGAATACGACAGGGAAAAAACACTGGCTGAATATGCCAATTCCGGTTTTCTAACGGACGCTGGCCCAATCGCATGGCTGGTGCTGGGCGAATACCTGTTCGCAAAATCACAACTGTATTCGTGGCACCGCGATTATTTTGACCTGGTAATGCAGGGGGAACTTGATCTGGAAACCACCGTTCGCGAACAGCTGGAAGGCCAGGGGATGTGGGAAAAGGTTCGCAGCTTCCTCTAATCCGCGTTCAAGTTGATTACGGTGCCTTCTTTTCCTGGAGTGACCACAAATGGCGGTTCAATTTCATGGATGGACCTGGAAATCACCTGGTCGAGCTCATCATCGCCGTGACTTGGGTCATGATGGAACGGAATAAACCGTTTCGCGCAGACGAGCTCGGCGAACTTAAACGCCTGGCTCATACTGCTGTGTCCGAAACCGACCCTGAAAGGGTATTCTTCGTCGAAGTATTGAGCATCATGGATCAATAAGTCGCAGCCTTCCGCAAGCCTGTAGCCTGACGTCCATTCCTTGCTGAGTGGGAAATTGTTAGCGCCAAGCGCCGGTTCGTGATCCGGGAGGTATGTCAGGTGCCGGCCACCACAGGAAATCCGGTATCCGATCGTCGGGTTCGGGTGGATGATAAGCTCAGCGCTGATCTCGAATTCTTCGATTTCAACGCTTGCGAAGGGAAGGTCGTGAAAAATCAACTCATTTGATATTTCACGCAGGCTTACGGGGAACAGAGGCGGTGAAAGGTAACGCAAGACGCGCTGACGCAAATTCCTGGAATTGCTGGGTGGTCCCCAGATATGGACTTCTACGCCCTGTCTGCGCAGCGGGGCGAAGAAAGGGAGGCCCTGCAAATGATCCATGTGGAGGTGTGTGAGCAGTACATGTAGGCGGTTGATGTTTTTGGGAAGCTGCACGCCGAGGTCGCGGATGCCGGTTCCCGCATCAAGGACGATGTATGTGCCTTCTTCTCCCTGTACGGACACACAGGAGGTGTTTCCCCCATACTGAAGTGTATGCGGTCCTGGTGATGCGAGCGAACCACGAGTACCCCAGAGTTTTACTTTCATTCCGGATTCTCCCAAAAGATAGCGATTGCACCTAGAAATCGATTCGCCTGTACATTCATTGGAATCGCTGTAACAGAAATCCTACGATTGCTTCTGTCCAGGCTCTTAATCCAAAAAGTACTGTGAGCCGGGCGTTTTCGGATCAGGGCGATCATCAAAGGGAGCGATTCGGGATCTAACGGATTTCCTTTTTGGTCGACCGGTTCAAAAATCGTTGACCATTCTTCTGCAGGCATCGGGCCGGTTTCTTCGTAATGGGCGCCCAATATGCTCTCGGCGGCATCGTTGTAGTACAGGAGATTACCTGCGGGATCAACGATAAAAAAAGCCAGGTTCATGTATTCCGCAAACTGACGAGCGAGAATTATTTCGATTTCTTGTTGGAACATGTTGGTTTTCCTCTAAGAATTGTGTCACTCGGGAGCATAGACGAACCCATACCGTTCGTACTTATTATTGTAGCATCGATTAATTCTCAATTTTTAAGAAATATCATGTACATTTCGTGTTTTGTTGGCGAGGGCTTTCCCAAATAATGAAATAAAATGCCAAATCGAGAATTCTACCGACTATATCCGAACAATTTTTGCGCAAAGAGCTGCATAGGATATTCAATTAAAGATCGTTTGCATTAGAATTGCGCAATGAAACAATCAGACTGGCGCTCCAGTTACGAGACAGAACTGAAAAAAGCACAGGCGTCGCGGGAACAGGGGAATGAAGGAATGGCACGTGTATGCGCCCGGAGGGCTGCCGGGATTGTCCTGCGTGCATATTATGCGGCACAGGGAAAATCCCTGCCCGGCTCCGTCGTGCGTCAAGATGTACCGCCAGACCGGGCGTACCCCCTGCATGAAGTTCTGCCCGGTGCAGTGCCTCGACGGGATCATCGACGACGCGGGCCGCCAGGTGGAGATGCGCTACGACATGGCC
>JBFGQG010000262.1:0-5695 GCA_041564295.1 Anaerolineales bacterium
CCTGCTTTCCGGTACCGCCGAATTTTTTTGGGTTGTGGGCATCCAGCAGCAGGGCCGGTTCGATTGCTGGATTTGCGAAATCAGCGGCCAGGTGAACGGCTTCCTTAATCGACTGCGGCCGTACAGCTTTGAAGGCGACGTATCCGAGGGCTGGCAGGTCCTCTGGCTTTTCGTCGCCAGATAACTGCGCATAGCCAATTCGGCATGTAGACAGGATTTTGAATATTTGTTCCAGATCTTCGTTCACAAAAATACCCACGGTAATGGGGGAGTGGCCTGCCTTGTCGATTGCTTCCTGGATCTCGAGGCAGTGCGCAATGGAAACCCAGCGCGGTGAGCCGCGATAAAAATTATAGCCAATCATGTCGGCCCCGGCTTCGATTGCAGTTAGCGCATCGCTAATGTTGGTGATTCCGCAGATTTTGACTCGAGTCATTCTCTGCCTCGCAACATCCGGATTGCGGCGCCCGGATCTGGCGCCTTGACCAGCGTTTCGCCTACCAATATGGCATCCACACCTGCCTCTTTTAACGTTCTGACATCTTCCGCAGACGAAATCCCGCTTTCTGAAACAACCGTAATTGATGGAGGGATGTGATTGCACAATGAGAGCGTTATACCCAGGTCCACGGAAAAGGAATGCAAATCGCGGTTATTGATTCCGATCAATTCAGCCCCTGATGCCACCGCAATCTCGGTCTCCTCCCTGTTGTGGACTTCCACCAGGGGTGTTAAATGGTATTTACTGGAAGTGCTGATCAAATTTTCCAATTCTTCCCTTCCTAACATTGCGACAATCAACAACACCGCACTCGCACCTGCCGCCGAAGCTTCTGCAACCTGGTATTCCGAAAAGACGAAATCATTGCGAAGAGTTGGTAATGGATCAACCGTTAAAGCCTGAATTTTATTGATTTCTTCCAGGTGGGAGAGCTTTCCGCCGAAATATTTTTCATCAGTGAGCACAGAAATAGCCGCCGCCCCATTTTTTTTGTAAATACCTGCCAGCGAAAGCGGGTCGAACGGCTCGCGCAGCACACCTCGGGACGTTGACTTATGTTTGATCTCGGCGATCAACGCCGGTTCATTGTTTGAACCTGCCTGCAACGCTGCAATGAATTCAGGCGGTTTATTCAATGCTTCAACCTGTTCTTGCAATGTTTCAAGTGGTCTTTCCAGCATTTTATTCAAGACTTCAAGCCTTTTATAGGCGAAAATCTCATCCAGTATTGACATCTTATTCTGCGATCTTGTTGCTGTGTGATACCAGCAGTTCAAGTTTTTGGAGGGCTGCGCCTGATTCCAACGATTCCTTTGCAGCAGCCAGTCCTGAAGGTATGTCGCCGGTTTCGACGGCTAACGCAGCCGCTGAATTGAGAAGCACGACATCTGTGAGAGGGGTGTTAATTGACCCCCCGAGCAACCGGCGCATCAGGGCGGCATTTTCGGCTGGTTCTCCTCCGGCGATGTCGTATTTCGTTGCAGGTCTCAGATTGAATTCTGATGGGTCCAGTGTAAAAGACCGTACTTTTCCGCCTACCATGTGGCTGACCTGGTTTACCCCTCCGGTCGTTAATTCATCCAGCCCACCGCTGCCATGGACGACGTAAGCTGCAGTCCCGCCGAGGTCTCTCAAGACTTCTGCCAGGATGTGCGTCAGCTTGAGGTCAAACACACCGAGTAGTTGGTGGGTTGCACCGGCGGGGTTGGTTAGCGGGCCGAGGATATTGAAAATTGTGCGCTGACCGAGTTCGACGCGAGGCCCGATGGCGTGTTTCATTGCTGGATGAAATTTTGGTGCAAACATGAACCCGATACCGACTGTGTCTATGCAATCGGCGACTTGCTCTGGCGTGAGGTTGATTTCGACCCCTGCTGCCGCGAGCACATCAGCACTCCCGCTGCGAGAAGATGCCGCGCGGTTGCCGTGTTTTGCAACTTTCCGGCCTGCCCCAGCGATTACAAAAGCAGCCGCGGTTGAAATATTGAACGAATGTGAGCCGTCCCCGCCTGTCCCGGCCGTGTCGACCAGACCGGTGCCGTCTATCGGGATCTTGACCCTGTTCACAACTTCACGCATAGCCGCGGCGCTGCCGACGATTTCTGGGACAGTCTCCCCTTTCATGCGTAGCCCAACAAGATATCCTCCGATCTGCGCGGGCGTTGCCTGGCCTGACATCACGATTGACATCGCCTCCCGGGATTCTTCCGCGGTGAGGTCCTGTCCGTGAATCACTTTGGCTATATATGGCTTTAACATGGGATCGCTCCTCTTCAGATGGAAAGGAAGTTCTTCAAAATTTGTTTTCCGGCGCTGGTCATAATCGATTCGGGGTGGAATTGGACCCCGTGGACAGGAAAGGACTTGTGCTGGAGCCCCATGACTTCGCCACCTTTCGTGAAAGCGGTTACGATGAGGTCGTCTGGAAGTGGTTCTTCAACAATCAGCGAATGATAGCGCGTCGCTGTGAAAGGCGAGCCGATGCCGGTGAAGAGCGGTCCACCGTAATGGTAAATCTGCGATGTTTTCCCGTGCATCAATCTGCCGGCTCTGACGACTTTGCCTCCATACACCTCTCCAATGCATTGGTGTCCAAGACAGACCCCGAGAACTGGCGTATGCCTGCCGAGTTCGAGGATCAATTCCTTCGAAACCCCGGCTTCGTCCGGATTCCCGGGTCCGGGAGAGATCACTATTTTTTCCGGATTAAGCGCGGCAGCCTTACCGCATGTGATCTCGTTATTCCGGTACACCTGCAGGTCCGCCCCCAGCTCCCCAAGGTATTGCACGAGGTTGTAAGTAAACGAATCGTAGTTGTCGATAACGAGGATCATGAAATTAATCTCCCGGGTCGTATATGCGAGTTTGCCTGGTGTCGGACGGATTTTCGGCATTTTGAACAGCTACGGATAAAGCCTTTGCCTTGTTCAAAGTTTCCTGGAATTCGTTATTTGCGTCCGAATCTGCGACAATCCCGGCGCCTGCCTGGATATGGATCGTATCACCATGCATCACAAGGGTGCGCAGAGCGATGCATGTATCTGCATTTCCGCCGTAACCGAAATAGCCGACTGCACCTGCGTATGGTCCGCGTGCATCAGGTTCAAGCGCCTCGATAATCTGCATCGCGCGAATTTTTGGCGCTCCCGAAACAGTCCCGGCCGGAAAGGTTGCCTTCATCAGGTCGAACGCATCGAATTCCGGACGCAGTTCTCCTTCAGTATGAGACACGATATGCATTACATGCGAATAGCGTTCAATAATAAATTGCTCTGTAACCTGGACCGTTCCGTAACGGCAAACGCGTCCGAGGTCGTTGCGGGCCAGATCGATCAGCATGAGATGTTCGGCTCTTTCCTTTGGGTCAGCAAGTAAATCGTTCTCCATTTCAGCATCTTCGTTCGGGTTGTCTCCACGTGGTCTTGTGCCGGCGATCGGCCTGACTGCTGCCGTCCTGTTTTCAAGGCGAACGTGCATTTCCGGCGATGCGCCGATCAACCTGAGCGGCTCGTTCGTGGCGAGCCGGCCAAAATCGAAGTAGAACATGTAAGGGGACGGATTGAGCCGGCGAAGGGCGCGGTAAATGTCGAAGGGATCCGCCTTCGTTTTTCTGGAAAATCGCTGTGAGAGGACGCATTGGAAAATGTCGCCGGCGGCGATGTGTTCCTGGATGGTCTCGACCGCTCGTATGAATTCTTCACGGCTCTGGTTGCTGGCCAATTCATAGTGGTCCTGTTCAGCCAGCTTTTCTCTCTTTTTTGGAATTGGATTGGTGAGCAGTGCTTCAAGCGTATCGAGCCGTTTGTGTGCTGCATCATTGTCCGGCGCGCTGGCGATCAGCAAGAGACGGTCAAAGGCGTGGTCGAATGCGACGAGGGAGTCAGCGTGAAAGAAAATTGAATCCGGAAATTCCGGATGTTCTGTCTGCGAGACGGTGGGCTCAAAAAAACGGATGAGGTCATAACCAAGATATCCGACCAGTCCTCCAAAAAAGCGAGGTAGTCCGTTAATGTGTTCTGCTTCATTGAATGGTCCGAGCACATCACGGAGGAGGTCCAGCGGGTCCTGGTCAGGTGCGGCTGTGATGGTTGAGCGGCCTTCCGCTGTTAGTACCTCCATTAATTTCCCGCGCAGCACAAAGACCTGTCCAGGATTTACTCCAATGAATGAATACCGTGCAACCTGTTCTCCACCGGTAACGCTTTCCAGCAGGAAGGACGGGCCGTGGTCTTTTAGCCGCAAGAAAACGGAAACCGGGGTATCCAGGTCCGCAGCGATTTCGCGGTGGAGAGTGACGAGCGGTGGTGCATATGTTTTTTGCATATCGTTCTACCTTTATGTTTTCGTCTGAACAGGATTTAACAATAAAAGCCCTCCTTCCTTGCAGGGACGAAAGAGGGCTTCCGCGGTGCCACCCTGGTTAGACTGCCCATTAACCAAAAAACCCGCCGGTGCGACGACGGGGTTCGGTTGGGAGCCAGTCTCACTCAGTGAAGGTCGGGCCAAAGAATGGCCGAACCGACTGCTTTTGTAACGGAGTGCAACTCCGGCGCGGGCTAATGGGTATGACCGTTCGCCTTGCAGCTCAGAGGTCCATTCGACCCGGATGTACTGTCGGTGCTTTCACCATGGGGGAGTGCCCCTCGACCGCTCTCTGTGCAGCCTATCCGAGCTTACTAATCCTCATCACAGCTTTTACGTACAGGATTGTTCTCGAGATAATACACAACGGTAGAGAAGTTGTCAAGATCAAGCCCGGCTGTTCCGCTCGACCTGCACAATCGCAGAATCACCGGCGAGGACCGGCCGGATAGTTTTCCACGGAAAAAGGAATTCGCCGGATGTTGAGATTCGTACGACACGGTCGTTACCAAAGTAGGCATTTGCTTCTCCAGAACTTCCATAACCGTCTCCCCTGTCATAATAAATGCGGCCCGAGGCTGTACCTGTATGATCCGGGTAAATATGTAGCACGAGGTTGCCATCCTCCTCAAGCGGCAGGATTGCGCCTGCCCGCACATAAATCGGGATGCGTTCGAGCGGGGTTGCTGCAGAAATCTGCGCCGGGCCGTGAAAAAATGCATTATCCCAGAAATCGTACCAACCGCCATCCGGCAGTACGACCGTTCTTCTGGTGCATCCTGGAATGCAGACGGGGGCAATGAGGAGGTCGTTTCCCAACTGGAAAGCGTCTTCCACATCAAAGAGCTCAGGGTCTTTCGCGCCAGTCCAAAACAGAGGCCGGATCAGCGGGTAGCCTGTGTCGGCAGTTTCACTGGAAAGCGTGTACCAGTACGGGAGTAGTTTGAGCCGGAGCTCGATGAAGGATCGGATGATCGTCGTGTACGGTTCACCATATACCCAGGGTTCTCGAGGGTGGGTGCCGCGGGCCGCATGGTTTCTAAAGAAGGGTGTAAACGAAGCCATCTGGAACCAGCGAGTAAATAATTCTCCGTCAGGGTTGCCGCTGAAACCGCCAATGTCTGTGCCGGAATATGCAAACCCTGAAAGTCCAAGGTTGATCAGCATGGGGATGCTGAGACGGAGCGCCTCCCAGCTGCTTTCGATATCTGCGGTCCAGTGCCAGGCATATTTTTGGGAGCCGGACCAGCCGGAGCGGGATAATAGCCAGGGCCGGCGGTCTGGCTCCAGTTTTTTGAGGGCATCATAGCCGGCCCTGTTCATAAGGGACCC
>JBFGQG010000263.1:0-5690 GCA_041564295.1 Anaerolineales bacterium
GCGCGGCAACGCCTACCGCCAGTTGAACAGGGCCGCTGAAGCCATCCAGGACTACACCCGCTCGATCGACCTCGCCGCTTCCAATTCCGAGAAGGCCACTTACCTGAGCAACCGCGCATCAGTCTACCGGGAGGCCGGAGATCCCGGGAAGGCCGTTTCCGACCTCAACGAGGCGATCGCTCTGAACCCGTCTTTTGCCCGCGCATACGAAAATCGCGGCCAGGTCTACCAGCTGCTGGAAGACTTTACGAACGCGGTGAACGATTTCACTGAATTCATCAGGCTTTCACCGGAAAACGCCAACGCCTTCTTCCAACGCGGCCAGGCTTATTTATTGTTAAGCGATTGGCAAAGTGCCGTATCAGATTTCAGCCAGTCGATCGCGCTCAAGCCTGACAATGCTATCACGTACAACAACAGGGGCCTGGCGTTCGCCGCAGGCGGCAATCACTCGTCCGCCATCGCTGATTTCACCCTGGCCATATCACTCGACGGAAACTACGCCTTCGCCTATTTCAACCGCGGCATCAGCCGGTTGGCGGAAGGCGATTATCAGAATTCGATCAGCGACCTTTCAGAAGCACTCAATCGCGGATATGGGAGCGGGGACCTTCATACCGCGCGCGGCACAGCTTATCTCCAGTTGCAGTCTTACCAGAATGCCCTCGCAGATTTTACGACAGCACGCGAACTGGGAAGTGACGATCTTGAATTGTTCACCGGGATGGGTTTTGCACATATGGCGCTGGAAGATTATGCTGCGGCGGTTGCGGCCTTTACTGTCGCGATCGACCAGGACCCGACGAATGCCGCTCTCTATTATCACCGCGCTACTGCATACGTTGAACTTGAGAACGAAGCTGCCGCGTTGGTCGACCTGACGACCTTTTTGGACCTGGCATCTGCAGACCATCCGCTGCGACCGGACGCCGAAAAGCTGTTCAAAAAGCTCGATAAGAGCCGGGGGAACGCCACGCAACCTCCTCCTACAAACGCGCCTTGATTTTCAACGAAACAACTCTCCGCAAGCTGAACGCTCTTTCGCTCATCGCCGACCGCGTCCGGGCCGGACGCTTGCGCGGCGACCGCCGTTCGAGCAAGCGCGGCGCGAGCATAGAATTTGCGGATTTCCGGAACTACGTCCCTGGCGACGACCTCCGCCGTCTCGACTGGAACATCTACGCCCGCCTCGATAAGCCTTTTATAAAGCTGTTCGAAGATGAAGAAGACCTGGCAGTCTATGTCTTGCTTGACGGTTCGAGTTCGATGGATTGGGGGGAGGCGGACGAAAATAAGTTTACTTACGGCCGCAGGCTGGCTGCTGCACTCGGTTCCATTGCGCTTGGGAGCGGCGATGCACTGACATTCACAATGCTCACTGCCGGCCTGGCCCCTGCGGGGTTCGGCCCGTCGCGCGGCAGCCACCAGACACTGCGCTTCCTGAAGCATCTCGAAGCGCTTAAACCGGACGGAGAAACAGCATTAAATGAAACGCTTTTCAACTTCACATTGACAAACCGCCGCCCCGGTCTCGTCCTCCTCGTTTCAGACCTGCTCGACCCCAGCGGCTACCAACCCGGTCTTACGCAGCTGCTGAGCAGAGGGAACCAGGTGGTCCTGGTCCATCTCCTCTCTCCGGATGAACTCGACCCCACCCTCTCCGGGGATCTCAAGCTCGTTGATAAAGAATTCTCAACTTCACAGGAGGTCAGCCTCGACCCGGTGATACTCCAGGCTTATCGCCGGCAGGTCTCTGCATGGCTTGACGAAATCCGGTCGTTCTGCAGATCCCGTGATGTGAGCTATGTCCACACCTCTACTTCAGTGGCCTGGGACCAGTTCATATTGAGCCAGCTGAGGCGCGAGGGCATTGTCAAATGAGTTTCCTGAATCCGGCTGCACTCTGGTTCGCGCTCATTGTCGTTCCGATTATTATTTTCTATCTCCTCAAGATCCGCAGGAAAGAGGTCGAGATCTCCTCGACGCTCCTCTGGCGGATGGCGCTCCGGGACCAGCAGGCCAACGCCCCCTGGCAGAAGCTCAAGCGCAACCTGCTTCTGCTGCTGCAGCTCATCGTCCTGGGAATGATGGTGCTGGCCGTCGCCCGGCTGGCTTTTCCACTGGCATCCGTGGCAAGCGGATCTGTCGTCCTTTTGATCGACGGCTCTGCTTCAATGTTCGCCACCGATGAGTCACCGGACCGGTTTTCCAGCGCCGTCCGCATAGCCGGTGATCTTTTACGTGAGACAGGAGCGAGCGCTTCCGCTTCGGCAATCCTGGTCACACACCAGCCACGCGTCCTGTTTACCGGAGAAACGGACCGGAACGAAGCGCTTCGCATCCTTGCGGAAGCGGAAGCGGGCCTTGGGGAGGGGGATTGGGCTGCGGCATTCTCCCTGGCTTCGGGTCTTGTCTTCGATGCGGACCAGCCTGAACAGACGACGTACATCATACTATCTGACGGAGGGCTGCAGGAGAAAGACCTGCCGCCGCTCCCGGGAGAAACGCAATACATCCCTATCGGGCGCGATCAGGACAACCTGGCCGTAACGGCCCTCGCAGCGCGTGTGCTTCCTGGTCGAGATACGGCCGAACTCTTTGTCCGCGTTACGAACTACGGTAATTCCGAACGCGCCGCCCGTCTCTCGATCTCAAAAGGCAATGAAGCGATCCTCAACGAACAGATGCGCCTCCTCGCCGGCGATTCCGCTCAATTTGTCGTGGAGAACCTGCCGGTTGAAGATGCCGTGTTCATCGCGAGGTTATCCAATATCCAGGCCGACCTGCCTCTCGACGACCTTCCGATTGACGATAGCGCTTATGCTGTCCTCGTACCGCCTTCTGCCCGCCGCGTCCTCCTCGTTTCCCCCGGTAACCTTTTCCTGGAACGCCTGCTACTGCTGTTCCCCAACCTGAATGCATCAAAGACCCAACCGGATGAAACCGGCGACGTCCATTTGGGCAGTGAATCATTCGACCTGTTTATTTTCGACGGTGTTCTACCCGCAGATGAACTGCCTGAAGGACAGCTCCTTTTGATCCATCCGCCGGAAAACGACCTGGTCGTCGTATCAGGGGAAATCGTATCGCCAACCCGATCAAGGACTACTGACCATCCACTCGCCCAATTCATCGACTGGACCGACGTGAATGTGTTCAAGACAAAGCGGCTGGCTGTACCACCATGGTTTGCTCCGCTGGTGACAGCAGAAGAAACGCCGCTCGTTTTGGTCGGCGAGCAGGCCGGGCGCAGGATCGCAGTCGTCGGCTTCGATCTCCATGCTTCCGATTTGCCGCTCAAGGTCGCCTTTCCGATCCTCTTCGCAACCCTGTTCGAATTTCTCGCTCCACATGGCATAGTCGCTGATCCGAACGGTGCAAGGGCGTTCGAACCGGTCCCGATTTCGCCGCGCACCGGTACGCAAACATTATCAGTCACATCACCTGGCGGATTTACCCAGCTGTTCGAAAATCCCGGCGCTAATACATTGTTTACCCGGACGGATGAACTGGGCCTGTATACCGTACGCGCTTCTGACGGCGAAAATTTCGAGGAAGCATTCTTTGCGGTCAACCTGTTTTCTGAAAACGAATCTGATATCGCAGTCAGGGAGCAAATCGAGGTCGGCAGGCGATCGTTGACGGCGACCGGGCGAGACGAGGTCAGCAACCGGGAAGTCTGGGGCTGGCTGATCGGATTGGCGCTGTTGTTCCTGCTGCTCGAATGGCTGGCATATCACCGGCGGCTGGGCTAACCGTTTGACGCCAAAAACGACCTCATGTAGACTTCAACCATGGCGAAAATCTTTGCCATTTCAGACGGTACAGCGGCAACTGCAGACACCGTGGCCCGAGCGGCCCTTGTCCAGTTCGACACGGCTGTTGAAGTTGAGCGGTTCCGGGAGGTCCGCTCGGAAGACCAGCTGGTGGATATTATCCTGCGGGCGGCTGATGAGAATGCAATTATCGTCCATACATTGATCTCAGAAGACCTGCGTCTCCTCGTCCTTTCGAAAAGCCGTGAAGTCAACGTTGCATCAGTCGATCTCATGGGACCGCTGCTGTCCAGACTCTCGGAGGCACTGCACCTGGCGCCTCTTGGCCAACCGGGTATGCTGCGGTCGTTCGATGCTGAGAACGTGCAGAGGATAGAAGCGATCAATTTTGCCGTCAAACATGACGATGGGCAGCATATCCAGGACATCGACCAGGCCGAGATCGTGCTGATCGGCGTCTCAAGAACCGGCAAAACGCCCCTGAGCATTTTTCTGGCATATCGAGGCTGGCGCGTGGCGAATATTCCGCTGATATCCGGCCTGGACCCACCACACGGACTTTTCAGCCTGCCGCGCAACCGCGTCGTCGGCCTGGTTGCGAATCCTGAACGGCTCACCCTCCTCCGCCAATCTCGGACCGCCCGCATGGGAATCCGCCATAGAGGATATGCGAATATCGAATACGTACGTCAAGAATTGGCGTATGCTTATGAAATCTTCGATAAGCGACGCGATTGGCCAATCGTGGACGTCACAAATAAGTCCATTGAAGAGGCCGCTACCGAAATCATCAGCCTCATCGGTGGTAAACTCCAGCCCTAGAGGAATTGCCAATGCCAAAAGACCTGCATGTACTCCTGATCGAAGATGACCCGTTTGCCCGGGACTTGATGAGCATGCTGCTCGCCAGGGATTGGCGCACACGCGTGGTCGGCGAGGTCGGCTCTGAGGATGATGTACCGAAGTTCCTGGAGAATACGATCCAGAAAGTCGACCTGGTCCTGGTCGATACTGAAGTTCCAGGGGATATTGAATGGCCTTTTCGCATCGCCCAATCGGCGAAAGATTCCAAAGCTAACCCGGTCGTGATCTGCACCTCGACAAAGAGCAGTGCGAGTGCACTTCGTCGAGTTGTAGAAGCCGGTTATGGCGGATACCTTGTAAAGCCAGAAATCGGGTATTCCCTTGCAGCAGCTGTGGCCCGGGCTGCAAAAACCCGGCAATTTATCCTGACGCCAGGCGCTTACAGCCTGGCATTGCAGGAACGGATCAACCTGCCGAAAAATTCTGTCGTCCTCGACGGGCGAAAAATCACCGTCCAGCTGACACCGAGGGAAACCGAGATCGCCCGCCTTGCAATCCTGTTCAACCAGCCCCACCGCGATCTTTCCGACGAATTGCTTATCCGGGCAGACCAGGTTGCCAAGCATGTCAGCAATGTCTATTCAAAACTGGGACTGGACGAATTCCTGGCCGGTGAGATCGAGCCGGAAGCTTTTTTTGAAGACCAGCTGATCCTCTCAAGGTTCCGAGAAATCCTCGCCCGTGTTGCAGCAAAACCTTCACGCCGCAAAACGGCCGATATGGCCACACTGGCTTTCCACCTGCTAACCGTACCGGAAGTGCGCGAAGTGCTTTAAATTTCGTTGACAATCGAGACACACGGCCCATCCCACCTGGATGGGCTATTTTTAATATAACTTTCATAATAGAAACGTAATATTTTGTTTCTTTGCCGCGTCTTATGCAAGTCCTCGAAGTCGAAATCTGACCTCGTGTTGAAGAGATTGCTCACCACTTAAAAATGAAAAGTTGCAAACGTATGCGGCTGCAATAAAGGAAACGATTCATGTTAAACTTAGATATTGACAAGCTCTATGAAAATTTTGATATCTCCCCCCATGTCAATGGGAA
>JBFGQG010000264.1:0-5664 GCA_041564295.1 Anaerolineales bacterium
CCTCCGAGAACAACCAGATGTCTATTGCTCATTTTTTACAAACCTCCCCGATATCAAACTCTTCGATATTCCACATTTCGCTGTTGGCCGTCGGGTCCAGAGCCATACCGCAAAAATCTGGCCGGGTGACGACCAGCTTCAGCCGTGCGACCAATGGGAGGACGGGCAGCTCCTGCATAAAGATCTCCTGCGCCAGGAGGTGGCTGGCTGCGTAATCCGGCTCGCCGGGCAGTGCGTCCAGGGCAGCTTTGCAGGCTGCGTCGAAAGCCGGATTCGAATACCCGGTGGCGTTAGTTCCCTCCCAGAGGGTCGCGGCGTTTTTTTCGTTTAACCCTGGAATTTCTTCCGTGATCCAGAACTCACAAGGCGGCCGGACACCGGTCAGCCAGGCATAAGTGACCAGGTCGAAACGACGGCCGAAGACCGGCCCGCCGGGACCATCAGCAAAAAACTCGCCGGGAGGCCAGAACTCTGCAAGTACTTCGATTCCGCAAGACCTGAGTGAAGCAACGATGATTTCCGACTGCTGCATCCTGGCCGTCGCCGTCGTCGTCCACAGGTTGACGGTGAAGGCAGTGCCGTCCGGCACCCCGGCGATGCCAATAGCGATGCGCGGGGTGGCTTCATCGTTGTCGAGGTCGGTCCAGCCGGCCTGGGTCAGCAGCTCGCGGCCCATAGTAGGGGAATACGAGTAAATTGGGCCATCTGCATTAAACAAAGGATGAGTCTGCGGGATATAACTGTGGAAAATAGCGCTCTTTCTGCCGTACAGCGCTTCATTAATGGCCGGGCGGTCCACGCAGTGCATGATCGCCTGCCGTACGCGCACATCACTGAAGAAATCCGGCCGGTCTATGCCTGGCTGGTAGCCGTCGTCGTATTCAATCGGGCGAATCCCGAAATCGAGGTGTTCAAATACCCTGCCTGGAGTGACTTCAAGGTTCAAAAAACCCTGCTGGTCAAGGTCGATCAATTCGAAGAAAAGGTCGTCCATCTGGGCGTCCTGGTCGATCAGGTCGCATTCGCCGCTGGTCAATCTCGCCAGGTTTGTGACGGAATTTTCACCAACGAAGCGGAAGACGAGGGCGTCGAATTTCGGCAGGCCTTCAGTTGCGCGGAAATAATAGGGATTCTTGTGCAGTCGGATGTGCGAGCCGACGCGGTACTCGTCGATCACGTACGGCCCGTAGCCAAGTGGATAGGCGCGCGCGAAGTCGGCTTCAAGCAGTTCTCCGGCGGGGTAGTCTCCCCAGGCGTGCTCGGGCAGCGGCGTCCAGAACGCGGTGCTGTAGTCTGGATTGAGGTAGCCGGGCAGCCCGGTCCAGCGGACGGAGAGGGGATCGAGGGCTTCGTAGGCTGCCGTCCTGGTAATCACCGGGTCACCGAGGGAGGAGGCGTATTGGTAAACGGAACGGACTTCCAGCGCCAGATGGAAGCTGTAGACCGAATCGTCCGCGCTGACCGGCGTCCCGTCGGACCAGCGGACGCCGGTCAGCAGGGTGAAATCGGCCGAGAGCTGGTCCATCAGGATCTCTCCTTGCGTGTAGTCGAGTGCACAATCGCCGGACCGGCAGCCCGCTGGCCGGATTTTTGAACCTTCAACCAGGTTGACGACCACGCCTGAGGCATCGACGATTCGGTCGCCTGCGCGCACGCTGACCTGCGTAAACCGGGCGTCGCCGTCCGCCAGGGAGGGTATTTTCTCCAGGATGACCGGCCTGTATTCATATGAGACCATGTCGATCGGTCCATCGTAGATGGCGTTCAGCACGTGCGACATTACCAGCATGCTGCCGCCATAGATGAACAGCGTTTCGGGCTCGGCACCGATGCAGAGCACGAGCGTCCGGGGTTCGGCGGTCGGAGACGGTGAAGGTATGTCGGTGAAGACGATTTCGGCCGTGGCAGTCCCGGTCGGTGCGAGAAGTACCCGAGTATTCGTCGGCGAAGGGATAGTGGAGGTAGGTGAAGGTGGCACCATGCAGGCGGCGGGTAAGCCGAAAAGCGCGAGAAGAACCGTGGATAATAATCGATTTGCACTCATCGCAGGTCCTTAGATTGGTTTCTTGACCATACGTTTCCCCCTCCCAATCCCATCATAGCAAAAAAAAGAGTTGAATGCGAATGTTTTTAATAATTTGACTCGCGATTTTGATTTCAATATACTTAATTCGAAACTGCCTGGAATAATCTCCCGTATTAATTATCAAGGCATTATCGGATCTTTGCTGTGGGGGTCAAGCAGTTCACCTGGCCCCTTTCATCTAGAATTTTCACCGCTTTCCAGGGGATGAGAACCATGCGAACAATCAATTTGGGCATCGATATCGGCTCGACCACCGCGAAGGTCGTGGTTTTCGATTCTCAGGACAGGATGCTGTTTTCTGCTTACAGGCGGCACCATGCCGCAACCATGGAAACGCTCCTTGCGATCCTGCACGAAGCTTTTCAAAAACTGGGGCACCGACAGGTCAGCCTGCTAGTAACTGGTTCTGCCGGCCTGGGCATCACTGAGAAATTCGGTCTTCCTTTTATCCAGGAGGTCGTCGCCTCAGCCGAAGTGGTCTCCAGGCTTTACCCGGAGGCTAAAACGCTCCTCGACATCGGTGGTGAAGACGCCAAGATGATCTTCTTCGATGCGGAGGGCCGGCCGGACATACGCATGAACGGCTCCTGTGCAGGCGGTACTGGCGCGTTCATTGACGAAATGGCTACACTCATGAATGTGGCAGTCTCTTCATTGAGTGAAATGGCCGCCGCGCACACAATGATCTACCCGATGGCGTCGCGGTGTGGGGTCTTTGCGAAAACGGATCTCCAGAACCTGCTCAGCCGTAATATCCCGAAAGAAGATATCGCTGCATCGGTCTTCCATGCCGTTGTCCTTCAAACACTGGCCACCCTGGCGCGCGGCCATGATCCTGCCCCGAAAATACTCTTTAGCGGAGGTCCGCTTACATATCTGCCCTCGCTAAGGCAGGCATTTTGTGATGTTTTGAAGATCGGTACCGATCAAGTGCTCAAAATAGAGCATGCGGAACTCCTGCCGGCCATCGGGGCGGCGCTGGCAGAAAGCTCAGAACGGCAGGTGTACAGAAGTCAAGAACTGATCGCTTGCATTGAAGCACAGCCTGCTAACTGGTCGAGCGGTGACGGACGGCTGCCGCGTTTATTCGATGATAAATTGACCTTTGCGACATGGGAGGCGCACCGCGCCGTCTCAAAGTCACCACGTGTGAATATTGAGGACCTAGAGGGTGAACGATTATTCCTGGGCGTGGATTCCGGTTCGACCACCACCAAGCTGGTCGTCATCGATGATGCAGGCCGTATCGTTTTCGATTACTATGCCGGAAATGGTGGAAACGCGATCGAGGCTGTACGGGCTGGATTGATTCAGGTCCAGAACCGGTTCGTAAAACATGGAAAATTGCTCAGCTTTGCTAAATGTATCGTGACCGGTTATGGCGAAGACCTGATCAAGGCGGCATTTTGCTTCGACGAAGGCATTGTTGAGACGCTGGCGCATTTCCAGGCTGCGAAGGCTTACGATAAAAATGTCACTTTTATTCTCGACATTGGCGGACAGGACATGAAGGCTATCTTCGTCAAGGACGGGGTGATCCGGAATATCGAGATCAATGAAGCCTGCTCATCCGGCTGCGGTTCCTTCATCGAATCTTTTGCCCGGTCGATGGGATATGAAGCGCCGGAATTCGCAGAGCTGGCCTGTGCAGCGCCAACTCCGTGCGACCTGGGGACGCGCTGTACAGTTTTCATGAACTCGCGAGTCAAACAGGCGCTGCGAGAGAACGCTGAGGTCAGCGATATCTCGGCGGGCCTGGCTTATTCGGTGATCAAGAATGCCCTCCATAAGGTGTTAAAAATAACGAATACGGACCAGTTGGGAGATCACGTCGTTGTGCAGGGTGGTACGTTCCGCAATCCGGCGGTTCATAAAGCGATGGAGCACCTGCTTGGAAGGTCCGTCACCTGCCCGGACATTGCGGAGCTGATGGGCGCGTACGGTGCAGCACTGGTGGCGAGAGACACGTACTCAACAAACGGCCCTCTGGAAAGCACCTTTATCGGCTTCGAACAGCTGAAGGTGGTCAACAATTCGGACAGGCGCCTGATCCGCTGCCACGGCTGTGAAAACAAATGTGCAGTAACGAAGCTCCTCTTCCCGAATGGCAACACCTTCTACTCTGGGAACCGCTGCGAGCGGATCTACTCCAACAGGGGAGAGAAAGTGCAGCCCGGGAGGAGCGTCCCGGCGTTCAAACTCAATCTTCTCTTCGACCGGGAGATGAAGCTGTCTCGAACGACACGAATGAAAATCGGTATTCCACGCGTCCTGAATATGTTTGAGAACTTCCCGTTCTGGAACACACTTCTGACGGAAAGCGGTATGGAGACAACGCTCTCTTCGCCCAGCCACAACGCTTTATACGAAAAAGGCGCCGGATACATCATGTCGGAGAACCTGTGTTATCCGGCGAAGCTTGTCAGTGGGCACATCATCGACCTCGCTGAGCGGGAAGTTGACCGGATATTTTTTCCAATGGTCTTCTATGAGAAAAGCAATTACGAAGATGCCGCCAATTGCTACAACTGTCCGGTCGTATCCGGGTATGCAGATGTGGTCCGCAGCGTGATCAACCCTGCTGCGCGCTACGGCATTCCTTTGGACATGCCCGCTGTCAACCTCGATGACCAGGCGCTGCTCAGAAAAGTCTGCATGCAGTACCTGAAAAGCCTCGGCGTGGAAAAAAAGATTGCGAAGGAGGCCTTTGAAAAGGCACTCAAAGCGCAGGAGCAGTACAAAGACGCCGTCCAGGCTGAAGCTGCTGAGCTGATTGCACGTGCAGCACTGGAAGGCCGGACGCTCGTACTGCTGCTTGGGCGACCGTATCACATCGACCCCGCGATCAACCATAAAATCCCTGAGATCCTGGTCGGTTACGGGGTCGATGTCATCACTGAAGACTCGATCCCGCAACGTTCACCGCAGAACCTCGATAACCGTAATGTGATGACCCAATGGGAGTACGTCAACCGCTATTACCACGCAGCTCGGTGGGCTGCGCAACACCATAATATCGCCGTCGTGCAGCTGAATTCATTCGGCTGTGGACCTGATCCGTTTGTGCTGGACGAAGTACGCACGATATTGAGCGAATACGGCAAGCATCTGACCGTGATCCGCATAGATGAGATAGAGAGTCCGGGTTCAACCAGGCTCAGGCTGCGATCGATGATGGAGTCGATCCGATTGAAGACTGGGCGGAAGGAACCGGAATTCCAGCCGAGACCGCAGGTGAGAGTGTTCCGTCCTGAAGACAGAGAAAGAACCATTATTTTGCCGGACTTCTCGGCGTTTTGTTCGCCGCCGCTGGTTCGTCCATTCATCGATATGGGATACCGGATCGTGGCGCTCCCACCGGCAGACCGTGCCTCAGTCAACACGGGACTTAAATATGTTAACAACGAGATCTGCTATCCAGGGATCATTACGATTGGAGACCTGATCAAAGCGCTCCGCTCCGGCGAGTACGATCCGGCACGCACGGCTATCGCATTTTCGCAGACGGGAGGGCAGTGCCGCGCCTCCAGCTACCCTTCGATGATCAAGAAGGCCTTAATCGCGTCTGGATTCGCCGA
>JBFGQG010000265.1:0-5661 GCA_041564295.1 Anaerolineales bacterium
GCGTCCGCCTGCGGATCGGGGCTTCCCTCGATCGAGTAGATCCAGCCGTCTCCGTACGGATCGGTGCAGATGACCTCGGGGTTTTCCAGCGCCACGGGATTGATCTCGCGGAAGACACCCGACGCCGCGCAGTAAACGTCCGAAACCGCCTTGAAGCCCTCGATCCAGCCGAGCACGTCCGCCACGTCCACCGCTCCTCCGGGGGAGACCTCGAAGTCGAACTCGACGATCTCTCCCAGCATGCGCGTGGCGAAGCTGGTCAGGCCGATCCTCCACTCGTCCGGGGCGTGCTCCAGCAGCCAGGAGTGCGACAGGCAGTAGAGGCGGTTCCGCGGCAGGCGCGTCGAGAAGTGGTTCCGCTTGAATCGAGCGTCAACCTGTACTGGCACGATGGGGGAGGCAGCACGGAATTCCAGGCGCGATTGGTAAGAGATACGCAGGTGGTGACTTCGACCTGGCTCACCGGTCCTCTGTGGGATCCGGGACCGCTGGCGCCCGGGACGTACAGTTACACCGTTCGGGCGCGAAATGCCGCCGGTACAACGGGCTGGAGTTCCAACCGCAGCTTCACCGTTGTGCAAACAGACAGCACTACCCCGCCGGCGCCGGTCACCGCGCCCTGGTCGACGGATTTCGAGTCCGGGGGTACGGGATGGTATGGGACCGGTTTGTGGAACCTGCTTTCGGACGGCACCGTGAGCTACAACGGGACAAAAGCCTGGTGGTACGGCACCACGGTCAGCGATTTCACCGCGGCCACTTACAATACAGGTAAACCGACGGCTGGGAGCCTGACCTCACCGCCGGTCACAATTCCAGGATCCGGTTACTATCTGCGGTTTTATTCCCGCTTCGAGACGGAGGAAAACGGCCTGAATTACGACCGCCGACGGGTCCTGATCTCTGCGGACGGCGGGCCATTCGTCGAGGTTTATCAGCTTGATGAAGCGGTGAAGAGCTCCTGGCGCCGATCGCCTTATATCGACCTGGCGGCGTTCGCCGGGAAAACCATCCGGGTGCGATTTGCTTTTGAAAGCCTCGACAGGCATCACAATGATTATGACGGGTGGTTGATCGACCAGGTGACGATCGACAAGAATGCGCCGGGGAACTGCGGTTCGTCCACTGAACCGGACGACAATCCTGCTTCCGCGACGCTCCTCGCGTACGGCGGATCGATATCAACAGAACTTTGTCCGGTAGGGGACGTCGATTATTACAAGTTCACGGGCACCACCGGGGACAGGATTAGCCTCGATGTTGATGCACGGGTCAACGGCTCGCCGTTAGACTCTGTGCTCGTGCTGTATGACGCGGATGGCGTCTCGGTACTGGCCGAAATGGATGACGAGGTCCCCGGCAAAGTGCAGGACCCGATCCTCGGCATTATGCTGCCGCGCACGGGGACGTATTACGTCAAAATCCGGGACTACAACCATCCCGGCACCGGCACAAACGCCTATGCCTATACTTTACGGCTGTCCCAAGACCAGGAGCGTCCGGTCATCAGCGCTTTCACGCCATCGGTGCCGCTGGTCGACATTTCCAGCGTGCCTGCTGCCGTTACACTGCAGGCGAACGTCTCTGATGTTGGGACCGGGGTAAGGTCCGTGCGATTCCTGTATCATTCAGGAGGCTTTGGCTGGATGGAATGGGTCGTGCTGGGAGTGGACACCGACGGAAGCGATGGCTGGTCGGCAGTATGGGATACAGTACTCTATCCCGCGGAACCGAACATGATATTGATCGCCCAGGCATACGACAGCGCCGGAAATTCAGATGCAGTCGGTCTCTGGTCTCCGTTCCCCCTGGAAGAAAAATTCTACATTCCCATCACCATCCGGTAATGGCTCGTGGTATCATCCTTCTCGCTGACTCGCCATGAACCTCTTCATCCAGATCCCCTGTCATAACGAAGCGGAGACGCTGCCGCAGACGCTGGCAGCACTCCCTCGATCGCTACCCGGTATCAAGACCATCGAAATACTGGTGATCGACAATGCTTCGACGGACAATACGGCTGAAGTAGCGGAGGCGTCTGGTGTAAGACACATTATCGAAGTGCCGGTAAAGGGATTAGCGGGTGCTTTCACCGCCGGTTTGAATGCCTGTCTGAAACTCGGGGCGGACATCATCGTAAACACCGATGCGGACAACCAGTACAATGCGGAAGATATCGCCGCGCTGATCGAGCCGATCCTGGCCGGAAGGGCGGGACTCGTTGTCGGCGATCGCGGTGTCGCAACCCATGCAGGGTTTTCACAGGTAAAGAGAGGCCTGCAGCGCTTCGGCAGTTGGGTGGTCAGCAGGGCCTCCGGCATCACAATCCCTGATGCGACCAGCGGTTTTCGTGCGCTGAGCCGTGAAGTAGCGATGCACACCCTGGTGCTCAACCACTATTCTTACACGCTGGAAACGCTGATCCAGGCAGGCGCTCAACGGATGCGGGTTGAGTTCGTCCCGATTCGCACCAATCCCCCGACGCGCCCATCTCGTTTAATGCGCAGTACGCCGCATTACCTTCGCCAGTCGATTCCTGCGATTATCCGGGCATATACCATGTACCAACCCTTAAAGGTCTTTTCAATCATCGGGACGCTCGTCATCCTTGGCGGCGTTGCCCTCGGCGTGCGCTTTCTCTACTTCTTTATTAGCGGACAGGGGACCGGGCATGTTCAGTCCGTTATTCTCTCTGCTGCCTTGCTGATCGTCGGGTTTCAAATCTTCGTGATCGGCCTGGTTGCAGACCTGATCAGCTCCAACCGTAAGATCATGGAAGAGGTCTTATACCGCCTGCGCAAACTGGATGTAGACACCTCAAAGGAGGACTGAATTTGAGGTCGCTCGTTCGCCGGCTGCCGCTGGTGGTTTTCTTTTTTTTCCTGTCAGGCTGCACACAAGATGCCGGGATCATCCGCCCCGCACAGCCAGGCCGAGAATTGGTCGTTTCTACACCTCCCTCCGGTTCAATCGGGCAATCATTCGTCGCAGAATTCGACGGACTCCAGCGCATCGGTATTTATCTGGCTTCGGGCACAGCTCCGACGGGCAGGTTAAAGCTGACTTTAGTAACCGGTGGGGTCAGCGGCGAAGTGCTGCGCGAGTCCAGCGCTTCCCCCGACGCGTCCGGCAGTATGACCTGGTTCGAGTTTGAGCCGATCGAGCATTCAAATCTCCAGACTTATAGAGCTGTTTTCGAGCAGGTAGAGGGAGGGTCGTTCGGTTTATTCGCAGCAGAGGGGCGTATGTATGCCAACGGTGCTGCATATCTCGATGGAAAACCAGTCGATATGCAGCTGGCTTTCAGTCTTGCCTATCATACGGCGCGCGCGGCTACCGGATTGCTGCGTTTGACGGCCGCGCAGGTTCTCTGGTTGGTCGCCGGGGGTTTTGCATTTATCCTGCCTGGTTGGGTCCTTTTAGACATGGGATGGAAGGGCTGGGACCGCCAGAGCCGGTTTTCACGAATAGGCCTGGCTGCCGGTGTAGGGCTTGCGTTCTATCCCGTATTGTTTGTCTGGCTGGACATGGCAGGCTTTCATGGAGGGGCCTGGCAGGCCTGGATTCCAGGGGTCGTGTCTGCAGCGATCATCCTGTACAGGTACCGCGCCGGGATCACGGCAGGCGCTATTCGGAGACAAACTGCACCCGTTTCGTTTGACGACTACATTTATACCGGCATCCTGCTGCTTGTCGTGATGTTGATTGTATTGTCCCGATTCTGGGTGATCCGGTCAGTCGTTGCCCCGTTGTGGGGCGATTCTTACCAGCACAGTGTCATGACCCAGCGTATCCTCGAGAATGGGGGTTTGTTCGAAGATTGGATGCCGTACACGCCGTACAGGTCTTTAACTATCCACTCCGGTTTTCACGTGTTTTCGGCCATCCTGGGATGGCTGATGCGTACCGACGGGGCTGAGGCTGTCCTTTTCGGTGGCCAGGTGCTCAATATTTTTTCCGTACTGGTCCTTGCACCGCTTGCTGAGAAGATCTCCGGTGGGCGCCGGTGGGCAGGTCTAGGAGCCGTCGCATTTGCAGGACTATTTACCGCCATGCCGGCATTTTATGTCAACTGGGGACGGTTCTCACAGCTGATGGGGCAGTCCATCCTACCTGCTGCGCTGTGGCTTCTGTGGGATGCCCTCGAACGTTCGACGGACGAATCCCCCAGGTCCCTGCTGCCAGGAATATTTATTGCTGGGAGCGCGTTGGCGGGTATGCTTTTAGCGTACTACCGCATGCCTTTTTATTATGCGACTTTTGCGGTGCTTTTGATCCCCGGCTGGGCGCTCCCAGTCTTTAAGACGGACTTCAAGAAATGGCTGCGGGCCGGGTTGACCGGCCTGGCAACTGGAGCGGCCGCTTTGTTGCTTTTCGCCCCGTGGGCGCTGCGCCTCTTCGACAGCGCGCTGGCGGGGGCGATTGAATCGGGTTTTACGACTTCCTTTGAAATTGAAAATGTCGTCGGAAGCCTGAGAAACTGGCGAAACGTCTATCTATACATGCCGCAGTACATTTTGATCGGTGTGGTCGTGATCGCGCTGCTTGCGCTTCTGGACAAGAAATGGATGGTGCTCGTTATGCCGTTGTGGCCGGTATTGATCGTCGGATACCAGCTGGGCCAGGTCGTCAATCTCCCAGGGGCGCACATGCTGCAGCATTTTGCCATCCAGATCTGGCTCTATATGCCGGCTGCTGTCATTGCCGGATGGGCGCTTGGGAAATTAACCTCGCTTTCGAAACAGCGGATCTGGCTGCTAACCACCGGTGTTATCGGAACGCTGGTCTTAATCGGATATGCAGGCCAAAGACGCCAGGACTTAAACCCCGGCCATTACGCCATGGTGACCCAACCTGACCTGGCTGCCATGGATTGGATCAGGGATCATGTAGACCCGGGTGCGCGCTTTCTCGTCCAGGGCTTTCGCATTTACAACGGCGCGTCTATCGTCGGGTCGGATGCCGGCTGGTGGCTGCCGCTGTATACGCAGCGGCAGAATACGATTCCCCCGCAATATGCCCTCTTAAATGAGCAGCCGACCGAAGCGGATTTCAACACCCTGGTCGTTAGTGGTGTGGCGGCGTTGGAAGAGAACAGCCTGGCGTCAGATGCCGGATTGGAGGCACTATGCGACCAGGACATCACGCACGTGTATAACGGTCAAAAACGCGGCCTGGTTGGCGACGCGCTCACGCGCTCATTATTCACAGGGGAAGATGCTGCCCGACAGCCCGCACTGACGTTGATCTACGCCGAGGACCGGGTCCAGATATTCGAAGTCGACAGGCAGTACTGCAAGGCAGGCAGGTAAAGCGTGTCGCGGAAACAGTCACTCTCAATCGGCCTGTTCATTGCGCTAGGCGGTGCGGTATTCTATGCGCTGGTCCGATTGGCGTTGTTCGGTTCGCTGAACCTTTCGCAGGTATTGGGGCCGCTGGTTTTTATCTTGATTGTCTCAACGGTAGGTTTGTTTGCCCGGCCGTACCACGACAGAAAACACGTTCTCTTCACCGACGGAACCATCCTATTGGGAGCGATAACGGTGGTAATCACCGGGGTGTATGCCATGTTCCCAAACACGGCGTCTGCATGGGCATTGGCGTTTGTGGCCTGCGGCAGCGCTGCAAGTTTGTTTCTGGCATTTTTCCCGGAGAGAAACC
>JBFGQG010000266.1:0-5655 GCA_041564295.1 Anaerolineales bacterium
CCAACGGCGGACCAGACCCGGTCGAGATCGCCCAGATCCTCATCGATGATGCCTACTGGCAGTTCGTCATGCTCTCAGGCCGCAAGCTTGACCGCCTCGAATCAGCCGTGATTTCAATTGAATATCCCTGGGTTGAAACTGAACCGCACGAAATTGTCATCATCACCTCTACCGGCGCAACCTTCGACGGCACAGTCGAGCTCGCGACCGAATCGCCTCAACTCGGGCTTTCCCAGGTTCTCTCGTATGCGCTCGTTGGCTTTTATGTGGGCATCATTCCGGTCGGCCTCGGGCTTCTCTGGTATCCCGCCATGCGCAAGCTGAGCCACCGCGGCATGAGCTTCATCCTCGCGCTGACCGTTGGCCTTCTGATATTCCTGCTGATCGATACATTGCTGGAATCGTTTGAAGTCGCCGAGCAGCTGCCAGGCGTCTACCAGGGCGTACCGCTATCCCTTTTCGTTGCCTTGCTGACCTGGCTGGCTATCACTGCGATCGGCAGCCGCCAGGCCGTCGCAGACCGTACAACCCAACAAGGCCGTATGTTTGTGGCTCTTTTAATTGCTGTTGGGATCGGGTTCCACAACCTGGGCGAAGGGCTCGTCGTCGGCGCGGCCTTTGCATTGGGGGAGGCAGCCCTGGGCTCGTTCCTGGTGATCGGTTTTATTCTGCACAACGTCACAGAGGGCATCGGCATTGCGGCTCCGGTCACGCGAGACCGGCCGGGGACGTGTTTGTTTATCCTGATGCTGGTCATCGCTGGCGCACCTGCTATCCTTGGTACGTTGATCGGCGGATTTGCCTATTCCCCTTTGCTGGCAGTGTTATTTCTCGGTGTAGGGACGGGTGCCATCTGGCAGGTGATTTACGAAGTCGGCCTGATCATGCGCCGGAATGCTGAAAGGAACGAAACGGCGCTCGTCGATTGGGTCAGCGTCGGCGGGTTGCTGCTCGGAATCGGGATCATGTATCTGACAGCGTTCTTGACGAAATTCTGATCACAATTGCAAATGAGCCGGGGTTTAAGCCCCCGGCTCATTAGAATTTTCCAGATACGCCTCTCCCCCAAACTGCGTCAGCGTCACAGCACCGAGCCCAATCAGGGTGACCATCGCTTGCAGCGCCCACCCAATACATGGAATTCGCGCCATTCCGACGTAGATCATGCCTAAAAGTATTGCCCCCAGGCCAGCCGCAAGAGCAGGTGACCAGGACTGGTTCGCCAGGCCGGCCAGCCGCAATCCGATTTCGCAACTTAACGCTGCCCAACCGAAAGCGCATGCTGCAGCAATCACGACGAACCCGATGAACGAAACGGGGATCAAGATCACCGTAAACAGGATCAGGATCAGGAGCGGTGTCGCCACAGCCAGGACAAGAAGCCCTGTTCCCCCCGACATCACCGGATTCGACGTGATCGCCTGCCCGACCGTCTGAAGGCGCTTCGGCCACAGCAGCGTGATCACGACCGCGAGCGCTGCAGACGAGAAAATGACGAAAAGAGTCCATAAACTGTCCAGAATAAACGATCCGAGAGTTCCAGGCTGTTTTCGGCGAACTTCGATATTTTGGAAGCCGGTGCGGATATTCCCGTCCACATGCGAGCCCTCGTCTCTGCGAATGGATCCACCGTTGTTAATGATATCCCCGGATATATGCGCGTTTTCACCCAGCACAAGGGAACCACCGACCTGGGAAACGTCCCCATCGACGCGTCCGTCGATCCGGATCGTCCCGCCGACCTGTGTTACGTTGCCATTTACCTGCCCGCCGGCGTGTATTACAACATTCCCGCCAAATATGAGCAGATCGCCGTTAAGCACATCGTCTTCCAATAGTTCGTAATCCCCACCGAACACGACTTCGTCATTGGCGGAGGCGGCAAATACAGTAGTGGGTATGAATGATATGAGGCTGAAGAGTAGCAGTAAAACTATTCGCCGGGTCAGGCCCATTGACTAAACCCCTGCAAACGGGCAAGCGCCCGAAACATTTTCAACCATAGAACTGCCGCTGTCCCAATGGATGCAAAAAAGGCCATTGTTAGCAGCATAGAAAATGATGCTGGTGATCGCTCCATGATCAACCGGAAGGTATCACCGGCGGCATCCAGCGCGAGTGATCCGGCATGACCTGCCGCAGCCAGCCACAGCGCAATCGGTGAAAGCGCACCGGCAATCTGCAGGTAAAACTGCAGCGCAAAAAGCACGAGGAAAAACACCGCACCGGCGCTGGTGAGTCCCAGGACGGCAATGTTTTGCCTCCTGACCGAGCGCCTGCGGTCTAACGCCAGGCGGGCCTGCCAACGTTCAGCAAATCCGTTTGCAGGCCGGGCAACCGGTGCAGAAACAAGAAGAGGTTCAATCTGGCTCCAGTTCTTCTCCAGAAAGTAACATTCGTCACATTCGCGGAGATGATCGTAAAGTGATTTTCGCTCCTCCTTTTCGAGCGTTTCCTCTAAAAAGATCCATTCCTCAAACGGTTTGTGTTTCATAAGGCTTTCTCGGTGCGGGCAACGCGTCCTGCTCCTGCTCATCCCAGGCCTCTGCAAGTGTGCGCCGGGCACGATGGAGCCGGCTTTTGACCGCACTGTTGGTCAGCGAAAGAATTTCACCAATCTCATCGTATGAAAAATCATACCAATATCGCATGATGATCGCAGCACGGTCTGTATCACTCAATTGACCGAGTAAGCGGCGCACTTCATCCTGGCGTTCACCGATGAGCAGCTGACCCTCCGGCCCCGGTTTCTTTTCCGAGACGTCGAGGTACGGCATTTCATCAAATGAAAGGGTCAGCAGCCTCTTCTTCCGCAGCTGATCAATGCAGTAATTCGATGCGATTGACAATACCCATGTGGAGAATTTTCTTCCCGGATCGTAGCGATGGATCGCTTTGTAAGCCCGCAAGAAAGCTTCCTGGGCAGCATCTTCAGCGGCGTTGGGATTGCCCAACATGCGATAGCAAAGGTTGTAAACGGCCCGTTCGTATCTTTGAATTAAGTTGGTAAAGGCCCATTGATCACCGTTTTGGGCGGCCAATGCCCACTCGGTCTCCTCAACTTGAACTTCTAACTGGTCGTTTATCACGTTGTATTCTCCTTTACGAATCGCTCGCAAGATCGTTGCACAAATTACGCTATAATCAGCAAACAATATCCGCATTTTATGCAATTCCAGCCTACCCTTACCCCATATAATCTGGGGACACGCGAGGAAAAATGCCAAAACTGACGAAGATTTACACGCGAAAGGGAGATGAAGGGAAAACATCTCTCGGCGGAGGACAACGGGTCGAAAAAAATCATAAACGGGTCAGAGCATTCGGCACTGTTGACGAGTTAAACGCCCAGATTGGCGCAGCTCTGGCTGCCGGATTGGCAGAGCCACTGGCAGATGAATTGACCACAATTCAAAACGAGCTGTTTAACCTCGGTGCCGACTTGAGTTTTTTAGAGGAGGACAAAGAGAAGTTCAGGCTTCCGCAGATCGAAGCCCGCCATATAGAAAAACTCGAGCGCTTGATCGACGAGTACAACGAAACGACGGGACCTCTCGAGAATTTCATTCTACCTGGCGGTACTCCCGCAGCTGCGGCGCTGCATATAGCCCGCACGGTTTGCCGGAGGGCTGAGCGCGATGTACTTGCTCTGGCACGTGACGAATCAATCGGTGAATTCGTCCTGCCTTATATAAACCGGCTTTCAGACGCCTTATTTATGATGGCGCGCTACGAAAATTTTTCGAAGGATGTAGCAGAACCGCTCTGGGATTCAAAGGCCTGACGCGCGTCGCACGTCAGCGCGTCCAGAAAGCCAGTGAGAAGATATAAATCGGGATTGAAAACAGCGCCACGGCGGAGATGGCGAGAGCATTCCAGTTTGGCCTGACACCGGCGGCGATACGCATCATCAGGAAGATTTCAAAACCACCTAACGGGAAGATTAACAGTGACGGGAAAAGGGCAAAACGGGGGAAACCGAACAATGAAGCCACAGCGATCAGTAAAAACGCACTCAAGATCAGCAAGTTGTGCACCGTCATGCTGTTTTCCCAACCCATCCGCATGAGGATCGTCTTGATCTCGTATTTTTGCTGGGTTGCGTATGTCGGCAGGCCGAGTGCTATCGTCATCGCAAGGTGTAGAGCCGTAAGCGGAAAGGCAAGCATCGCCAGGAAGCGGTGGTAGCTCCCGAAAAACAGCATGAAACCGATTGCCGGAACGACCGCTGACAAAAGCACAGAGACGAGGAGTTCACCATAACCTGAGGTTGCCAGGCGCGCCGGTGGGAGGGTATAGAGGCAGGCGCCTGCGACTCCCAGGAGCATCAGAATTCCCAATTCCTGTGTCAGTACACCGATTTGGATAAGGGAAATCGATGCCGAGGCAGCGAGCGTTGCTGTCAAAACGATACCGGCCAGCATCGCCGTTCGCCAGGGCAAGAACCCAAAGAATTCGCGGCCAAGATTATCCGCGGCAGCACGTATGTCGAAGTGCCTGTACGAGAAGTAGGTGAAGAGAATCAGGCAGTAGATCCAGCCCAGCCCAAGCAAAAAAATACCTGGTTGCGGCCGGCCACCGAGATAACTGGCCACGCCAACTCCCAATGTGTAGAGAAGGGTTGCAGCAACCAGATAGAAAAGCCAGGAGAACCGCCTCAACAGGCCAGGGAAATTAAAGGTCATCCGGTCATTCTCCTTTCAGGAGGCGCCGTATATCGCGTTGGTGGAGTTGCGTGTGTCGGTACATCAACTTAATCATGGCTTCGATCGGTGCAATACCCAGAAATGGGTGCCGGCCTTCTCGCGCGAGGTCCAGATCGGAAAGATCGCTGACCCATTTGATCGTGTCATCGCGACGGTTTAAAAACCTCTCCATGAGTTCATTTAAGGATAGGTCTCGGACCGCATGGACCTTGCGTTCATTGTACGCATCAAGATCGAAATCTTCAGGCACACCGCCGCCTCCGGAGCGCACGTGTTTCATCAGGCGCAAGATCGAACCTTCCGCTTCAACGAGATGCTGAAAGACCTCGCGGATGGTCCAACTCTGGCCTTCCGTGTACAGGGTTTGCTCCCAGGCAGGTACGGGGAGCGCAGAAAAAAACGCAATTGTTTTTTCTTTTTCGGACACGAGGCGAGTGACAAGTGTGTCTGCTGCAGAGGTCATGAGTATCCTGATTGAAGATTTTTGAAGAGAGCGACCGGAAGCGCTCACATTCGGTCGGTTGATTTCAGCCGGCGCTGCGAAAATTTTAGCGCCGAAGCAGGTTGGAAATGAAAAACCAGAGGTTTGCCGGGCGTTCAGCCAGCCGGCGAACCATGTAAGGATACCATTCGCTGCCCCAGGGCACGTAAATGCGGACCGGGTACCCTTCCGCGAGGAGCGAGTCCTGCAGATCACGGCGGATCCCATTCAGCATCTGGAACTCGACAGTGCGCCGGGTGAGCCCAGCTTTTTCTGCGGCAGCTTTTGCATACCGTACCCGCAGGTCATCATGAGATGCGATTGCAATAAGCGGCGGCAGCTTCGGTCCGGCTTCAACACAACCGGTCTTGAGCGCAGCCTTGATCAGGACTTCGGTAATCCTGTCGAATTCCGCATCCACGTCTGCTTTCTCGGGAAAAGCGACCTCCCCCGGTTCTTTATAAGCGC
>JBFGQG010000267.1:0-5625 GCA_041564295.1 Anaerolineales bacterium
GCAGTGTCAAGGTTCACAAGTAACGGTTTCGAATAAACAAAATAGAGGGCGCCCGTAAAGAACGGCGCTCTCTATTTTGTTAACGGCGGGCAATTCTATTTCTCCCAATATCGACAACTACTGGTGGATCCGTGACCATGAGTAATCCACAACGCTCTGTTTCAGGACTGCCGGGCTCCGACGGGCGCCGCCTGCGTGCACGCTCGCGCATCAGGCAGGGGAGAAACCGCTCGGGGCTGCCCACGTGGCGGAAGCTGTGCAGTACCGTCCGAAGATCGCGACACCGTAGATCTGACCGTAAAATTAAAAACCGCGCGATGGACAAGGCCCGGGCCGGCAGCTCCCGTCATTTGCTTGCAGACCTGCAGACGAGGAGCTGCCTGCGCGCCGGGCTGGCAAGGTCAATGCAAGTGCAACCCTCTTCATCCTGCCACAAGGCTGTTTATGAGAAACTATTAAATTACCCTGGTGAAAAAAGGTTTGCCCACATAAGGATTTATACTATTGTTAGCCTTTTAATACTCAGTTCCTTCAATATTATTTCGAATAAAAGTCTGAAATTTAGATTCAAGATTCCTTTGGTTCTTCGACCAGGAATCCGTCCTGTGTTTGTTCTACTTACTGCTGGCATGATTATTTTTTTCCTGAATGTCAGGATTGCCGGAAAACTCTTGTCTTTAACCAATAAATCATCGCAGGAGTAATTATGGCCTACCGCCCTCCGACTTTAAAGTCTGCACGAAAGAAAGGCCTGATCAGAATACCCCATTTTCGCAATTATTTCTTCCTCATCGCCATAGTATTCGCATCAGTTTCAACACAAATTGCCAGGTCAGGCGCTATCAATCCGCGTGCGGAAATCAACGAGGCCTGGACGTATGCGCTGGATTCTGGCGGGTTTTCTTTCCGTACCGACATTATTCAGACTGCAATTCCCATTGCCGAGGTTTCCAATATCGGGCGTACGAGTCGGGAATATGCGTACCATGTCGAAGGCGCCACCAGCGGAATGGGATCGGACCGCCAATTGGAAATGATGCTCTGGGACCAGGGGGGCACTGTCCTGGATCCCGGGACCGCAGCACATCTCAAAATTGAAGACGGGGTTACGCTTGCCCGGCGAGGAGATCAGGATTGGCAGGAGATTGACTCGGTTTCCGGCACCTTTGCGCCTGAAGGCGATCTTATGGCTTACCTGTCCGGCGCCAATAATATTGTTCACGCCGGAACGGAATCCGTACCTGGGAATACGCTCCAACGCTACACCTTTGAAATCGATGGCCCCAGCTATGCAGCGTATGTGACCCGCGAATTACAGGACCGATTGGTCCGTCAAGGGGAATTACCGGTCGGCATGACCCTGGACACGCCCAATTTATACAAAGGCATGACCGGTGAAGGCGAAATATGGATCGGATCAAATGGTTTGCCGGTCCGCCAGATCATAACCGTTCAATTTCCCAGGCAGGGGGAAGACGATTTCCGGATCGACGCCAGGATCACCACGGATTTCTATGATTTCGCTACATCTGAACAGGCAGCTGCGCTGTTCCCGGGAATGGATCGCCTGAACGAATTTGCGCGAATTCTCCAATCCGCCCCTGGGAAACTTGCCGCATTGGTTACACCTGACCGAATCGGACTGTCCCTCGCGGCGGTATTATTTTTGACTCTGGTAGTGTTTCTTTCCCGCAGGACTCCAAAAAGCATGTATGCGGCGGTCGTTATCAGTGTCATTTTCTCAATGGTCGTTACACCTTTATATTCAGCATTCCAGGCGGCATCGTTCCTGGACTCACAGGAAATATCAGCTCAACAGCAGCAGGCTGACATTGATAAGCAAAATGCAATTGAGGAATTGGCGCAGGAATACGCTCAATCACAGGAAATTGATCCGCATCTCGATCCATTTGTTGCCGCGCAATTGCAATGGCAGGAAGCAAAAATTGCTGAAAGCCTGGCCCAGCCGCTTCCATTCAGCGCTGAGGCCACCGACCTCTATTCAGCCATCGAACCGGCCCTTTATCAGCAGGCTGCCTGCGTGGATACGAATGATGATGATAATGACCTGCTGCTCAACTGCGAAGAAGAACTGCTTGGAACCAATCCGGGGGAGGAAGACACCGACGGGGACGGCCTGAGCGATTTCCAGGAGGTCAACGGTTTCGTTTTTAACAACAAGACCTGGTACTCGGACCCCCTCCAGGCAGCCAGGTTCGGCGGTACGATCCTGGATGGCCAGAGATGCTTGCAGGTGCCGAACAATCCGCCTGACTGCGCCGTGGATTCGGACGGAGACCTGACCCCCGACCTCTTCGACCTGGATATTGACGGAGACGGCGTACCGAATAAACACGACCCCTCACCGATGCGGGCCGAACAAACCCCGTTCGGCGAAACACGATCACTGGAACTCCAGGTCAACAACTCAGCACCTGGCGAATACATCTACGCAGAATTTCAGGTCCGTCCCAGTAATCCCGATCAGCTCTGGTATGCATTTAATGTGATGGATTGGCCGGAGGGGGACCACAAGGGACAGGTCCAACGGACAGATCAGAAACCCGAGAACCGGAGAACTTTCTTCGATATGTGCATGCTTGGGGGCGGTACAGGCTGCCAGATGACGCCCGATGCGAACGGTGATATCAAGTTTGTGCCGATGCTTGAGATTGAAGCGCCAAGCAGAAGCCATCATCTGCCTCCCGCTGCGGAAATGCAGAAGTACGGTATTTTTGTAAAAAATGACGTATACAACGGCAAAGTGTACATCTATGTACCGCTCCAGCTCGTCGTGGACGAAAAAACCGGCGCGCGCGTGGCCTTTAACGGCAAGATGATATACCTCCCGCGAGAGAGCACCTGGGGCGGTGTCCACAAAGTCCGGATGGTCTGGGCCGTCCAGATGCTGGTGGATGAATGCAACCGCTCTACAGGCGGGGTATGTGAGAATTACAGAAAGTGGAATGACGTTCAGATCATCCAGACGTATTATGAAGACTGGACGTTGACCGGCTTCAATATCCGCGAGAACAGGGGCACCAGTTACGCAGTTATTTATGAAGACCCCCTTATAGACGACGACCACAACATGGATGATGTCCTTGTTCCCACTACGACCGCCCTGGATGAAGTCTTTGTTTTGGCGCGCGATTGCGATACATCAGGGCCGAACGGCGAATGTATTGGCGACGGACTGCCGGATTTGACCGTGGATGGCCGCGGGATCGGCGCACCGAGAATCCAGGATCGTCTCGATCATCTTACGAATCCGACCGCCACCATTACAGATACCTGGGACTTACCCAACACTTTACGCGTGGTCACGCCTTCACAGTATCCGCACCGCGACCTGGGCGTGGTCAGCATCGGCGCGACGGAAGGCAAACAGATCCTCGATTCATTTACGCCTTTCTGGAGTGCTACCGCTCCCATTACGCCAACATTGTTGTATGCCTGGGAAGACAATTTCCGGTCTGTAAATTTATCCCCGGAAGATGAATCTGCGAATACCATCCAGTTATCGGGACAGCGCATAACCGTCAATATGCAGAACGCCGATCTGCAGCTATTAACCGGTTTGAACTGGACACCGTATGCGTACAATGGCGCGAGCTGGCAGCTGGTAGATATTCAGAACTATTGGCAGGAACTGGAAAACCGGTACGCAAACACGGCCGAGATCACGGACACACCGGAGGAAGCAGCCGGGAAGATCACCCTTGCACAGCTGCAGTACACCACCCTTTTAACTGGAATTTCCAGGCTCAGCGAAATTGGAGGGGCGCCAATCTTTGATGGCGATACCATTCCGGATTCTGAAATTATTGAAACGAATAGAGGTTTCTTGAGAGGTGGCAGAGGTGTCATTAAGTACGGAGTAAAACAACTGCAAATCACCTTCCGGCTTCAATATAGGGAAGTCATAAAGGTGCTGGGTTCTTTAAATAGCGGCGTAACGGGAAGCCCAACCCTGGGTGATATCGGGGTCAGGAACGCCTGGGAAAGCTTGAAGCGAGATTTCAGAAAGTTAAGGAACATAACGGGTGAATTTGCAAGCACCGATGTAAATATCGCGCGCCTCACCTTCTTCACGCTATTTACAACGATTGTCGGCATCAGTCTCTTCGCAGGAGGCCTGGCGAGCGGAAGCAGTGATATTGCAATTGCCGGCGCTGTATTCCTGACGTTTTCACTTGCGCTTATCCAGGTGATCAAACCGATCAACACCGTCAAAACTATCGCAACCAAATTAGGGTTGGGGATCAAAATACTGAGGGCAAACGCGGAAATAATCGGGGCAGGTAAATGGGCCGCCGCAGCCGGCCTCGCGCTGGATCTTGGCATCACCTGGGGCATCGCGATCTACCAGCTGGCTAGCGGAGACATCGAGGTGGGTAGTATCGCCTTCGGAAATGTGCTCGCAGGCGCTTTTGCAGCAACGGTGATCGCTATCTTGTTTTTCGCTTTGCAATTCTCCGTCGTCGGCGTTTTGGTTACGGCTATATTGGGATTCCTGGACCTGATGTTCTTGATCTGGTGCAAAGCACAGGGCCAGGATGAATGCTTCAGCATTGTCGGGACCGTGACGACGGCTATTGCGCAATACTTCTACAGCGGTGGCGTAACAGTAAATTTGAGTCACCAGAGTCCGAATCCGTCAACAGGCCAGCTGGAGTCCGACCTTGTCCAGATAGGAGAGCTGGACTATTTGCCAGCTGATCCGAGCAAAGGATTCCGGGCGGACAATCCATATACCTACCAGATGGATGTCTCTACGAACGTCCACCAACAGAACAGCACGGGCACAGCAACCTGGTATCCCAAGTATGAAAGCATGCACTCGCTCAGACGCTCCAGCTTTCAATATGCACTGACAACCAACAGGCATTTGAGTTTGCCGGCACATCTCGGCGAGATGTATTATCTCTGGACCGAGATACCTGCAGATGCCTCACCCTGGCACGCAGTTTCTTATGATCAAACAATCAGCAGCGGACCGATCGTTTTCGAACCCGGTATCAACCGCGAGGCCCAGCTTTATTTCAAGATGAGCTATGTCGTACTCGGTTACGATTGTTATTTCGGCTTCTGCGAGGATGAAAACATCTCGAGTTCAAGTACGAATAAAATCGGCGACCTCATGGTTTTTGATATTTTCCCCAATTCACTCGATGAGTTCTATGCGATGGACTGGGACGGCGCCACAAGTGAACAATCGTGCATCAGCAACCCGACAACCGGACTAAAGTGTGTTACGAGCTACTCCGGCTTAAATTTCGGGGTGCAGGCGGACCCCGATGGCGATGGACTTCTGAGCGCCATCGATCCCGATAACAACAAGTACGACACGGACGGCGACGGTGTGCCGGACAACAAAGAGTTAGAGCTCCAAACAGATCCCACACGAGCAGACACAGACAATGATGGCCTGACCGATGCGGAGGAATTAGCCTACGGGTCGGACCCGCTCCTGGTGGACGGTGATTTCGACGGCTTGAGCGACAAAACAGAATTACTGGACGGCACTCCCTTCGTATATAACGGCAAATCGACCGTCCTCTTCGGCGATCCGAACAGCGCAGATACAGACCTGGATGGCTTTGCCGACCCGCTGGAAATTAA
>JBFGQG010000268.1:0-5623 GCA_041564295.1 Anaerolineales bacterium
GCAGATGGGGGTGCAGATCCGCGTAGAGAAAAGAAAAATACGGAAATTCTGTTATCGGAGCAATACTCTCACCAGAAAATATGGCCCGGGAGGCGTCAAAATACCATACCCCGTAATCTCCCCGGAAAAGCTCCTCTTTTCCCGTGAGAATTTGCCCCAGACCAATCGCCGCATCCCTGGCTTGCTCCAGGAAGTTCGGGTCGGAGGCTCGTTCAGGCGAGAAACCAGGTAGTTGTTCCCATAGGATCCTGATTTCGGCGAAATTACCCAGCAGCAGTCCCATCATGAGTGCCGCGCCTCCTGCAAGGTATGGGAGCGACCTTCGCCTCCTCCCCTCGTTTGCATTTTTTCCCGTTTCGGACCGCGCCCCTGCGAGGTTGTATGCGATGCTGAAAATGCCCAACCCGGTGAGCCCAAACCAGGTCGGAATGAGGAGGTTGTAAGCAATTTCAGGAAGGATTCCCAGCAATTTGGTCGGTACTGCTGCAAGCACATAACCGAAATAAAAATAATGGACGTAATTCCCGGCCAACCAGGGATCATAGGGTGGGAAGTGGACCGTTTTCAGAACCGCATGGAATAAAGCGAGGTCGCCTGGTTTTTCTCCTCCTCGCCAGGGATGCCACAAATCGGGGTTGTACCATCGTATGACCAGGGCAAATAAGAACAGTGCCAGAAATACACCTTCCATGGTCAGGATCTGGCGCCATTTTTTCCTGACATGGCTCAAGTACAAATCAAAATTATTCCAGGCAATACCTGCTGCCAGCATCCACAATACGCCGAAGCCGATCCATAATACCAGGCGAGAAAAAGGGAAGAGTTGATAGCTGCTTCCAAACCAGGCGATCCAACCGACAACAAGCAGGCCAACTAAACGAGAAAACCCGTATCCTCGATCTGACAACCCTTTAAAAGCAAAAAAAGCGAACGGAAACGCAATCCAGCCAAACAGGAAGATGAGAACGTACCAGCTAAATACGCCGATCAACGGTGATCGATTCAGGGCAGAAGACGTCGAGAAGATATCCGTCCAGGTACCTCCGTCCTCCTGCAACTCCCTTCGATCATGAGACAATCGAAGAGCGCCCGGCACTTCAGTGAATTGTTTTGCGCTTTGTGAAACGATCTGGGTCAGATCAACCCCTTCCAGAACTGATCTCACATGGTCCAGCGAGAAATCGGGCGCTTTCTGAAAAACAAGAACTTTCGGATGGTCATAAACCGTAAACGACTCCTGAGCCCCCTGATCCGGGATAACAAGCGGGCCGAGACCAGGATAGCTTTCAAAAGTCGCCACAAGATTGAATCCGAGGTTGCCTTCCATGGGCGCCTGAGCAGGATAAGCACAATCGATGATTAATTGAGCATCACAACCGAACAAAGCCTGGTAGTAAGCGAGCGTTAGCGGGAACCGATGGGGCATGCGCGGCATGGCATCATAAGCCCGGTTGGAAGCGATCACAATGTAATCTGCCTTGTCGAGAGTTTCCAGCATGTCCCTGCGTTTTTCTTCTGTATCGGCCTCGTGCAACTCCAGGTCGAGGAGTCGAAAAAGACCCGGATAAGCAAAAATATTCTTTACCGGCAGTGGTAGGCTATCATCCCAGCGCGTTTCAATCGCAATGGATGCCCCGGAAAGTTTTATCGGGCTCTCAGACTCCAGCTCGATCGTCAGATCGTAGCCCATTCCGGCCTCGACGGCCATTCCAGGGAGATCGATCATATAAGAGCGCATGGGAGAATTTTCTCCACTCCATTGCAACGGCAAGACCACTTCCCTGGATACCCGGGGAGATTTGTTGGAATTATTTTCATTGACTGTGACGGTCAGGCGGGCTGAAGATCCCCCTTCCTGGGTCAGACCGAGTAATGGGGTGGAGATACCTGCAAGCATCCCGGCTTCATCTGGTGTGAAAGAACCTGTCCAGCCGTCACCTTGTTCTAAGACCAGATCGGTGGACTTTCCGAGCGGGATCGTTTGCAGCCCTTCCAAGGTTTCCACGTGCGCTTTAAATGGTCCGGGAATCTGCTCAAGCATCCAATGCGACGCGGCGACACGAGTATGTGGGCGCCTGTAAATTTGTATGAATGCAAAAGCATAAAAGTAGGTCCCGCCTACAATAAGAAATATCAATGCGCCCATCAGGTACTGTCGGAGAGGACGTTTACCTTCTGTTGAAAGTATGCCCAACCAGGTCGGGGGGGTGGTTTGAAAGGTTTTGTAACCTTCGGTAATCGCCCAGGCGGCGAGGAGGATCGCCAGCGGGTAAATGGGCAGATAGTAGCGTGTATACCGCCAGAACTGAGAACTTTGCCAGAGAAAATACGCCCCAACCCACAGCACCGGGATAACATGGGCCGTCCATTCGCCTTTCCATATGCGCCTTACCGCCCAAAACCATCCGATCGTGGCAGCAAGACCGAGGGGAAGTCCCATTCCCCATTGGACCATGTTCGTCCAGCCGTACCACCAGGACCGCCCGGCCCAGTGATGATTTGGCGGGTAATCCGCCTTGCCGGCAACCTGATCAGTTACCTCTCGCATGATGGCTAACCAGCGCGGATTGAGCGACAAATCAAAAAAACCGGGGCCGCTGAAGGCGTAAGGGTGGAATACTCTGAAAAATAGCACCGTGAAGAATCCGGCAATCACCAGGCCTGCCACCGCCTGCACCACGCGCTTCACACGGATTGCTCGATCAGGCCATGCTGCTACAATATTAATTATCCCCGGTACCAGGATCAGACCGCCAAGGGGAGCAATGCTGACCTTGGTAGCCATCGCCATTCCGGTCAAGGCTCCGAAAAGCACAGACATCCACCACCGGGGTTGATCCGAGGCCCGTACGGCAACATAAATTGCAGCCAGCATAAATACCGTCGTGAAAGAATCGACTGCAAAGAAATGGGATAGCTGGATTGGCACCACAGCCGCAGAATACAAAGCCGCGGCCAAGAGCCCGATCCCCCGGTTGTACAACCGTGCGCCGATCAGGTACAGGACGCCGATCGCTGCAAGGTCGAATAATCCGGATAAGACGCGCCCGACAAGTACGATTTGGTCATAACTCGTTTTTGCGAACCACTCTGCAATGTACCTTGTCAGGAACAGGGGCAGCATACCGTAGGTGAAAGATCCGAAATCGAATGGGTTGAGCGAGGAGGCTTCCGGGTCGAAATAATCTGACAGGTGTTCAACAGGCCGGATCTGTTCGGCAACCATCGTCATAAATCGCTCATCCGGATGTTGATGGCGGTTTTCATCCCAGTTGACCCCCACAAAGCGAAAATATGCGCCGATTAACGAAATGGAGATGAGGGAAATAATGACAAAATAACGATTTGTCGTTAAGCTTAACTTTGGCAATATTCGGGATTCATCCATTAATGATTCATGCCTTAATTAGACTTTTCGATCCTTACTTATCATATCACGGCGAATATGGATGAATCACTGGTATTCCCGAACGGCAATCTCGTCGATATGATGCAATCCAGCTGTAGTTAAGGAGCAATTTTTGCCAAAGATATTCATAATTCATACATTTCTCTCCTGGTGCAAACCTTCCGGTTTTTAATCTGATTTTTGCGCTTGTGAAACTTCTGAGTACAGTTATTATTGACCACCACCCCTAAGAAAGAGATTTTTTATGTAGATGTATAATCCCGTTACCCGGGAATCAGGTAATATGGGGTTTTACGCTGCATCAAAGATAGGAAGTTGGATTTGACTAGCGCATCCAGTATAGGAACAATCATCAATGAACGCTACCGTCTCGATTCTGAATTGGGCAAAGGTGGTATGGGGACCGTTTACCAGGCGTTCGATCTTCAATTGGATCGCGGGGTAGCCCTCAAAGTACTGAACCCAAAGGCTTTCGGCAACACGGAGACCCAACGTCTGCTCAATGAAGCCCGCATCATTGCCAAATTAAAGCATCCGAATATCGTCACCATCCATGATGTCGGAGAGATAGAAGGATTTCCCTTTTTTGTGATGGAATGGGTTGAAGGCAAATCTTTAAACCAGCAGCCTCCGAAAGATCTGCCCGATACCATCCAGGTGATCAAAGCGATCCTTGCCGGCCTGACCCACGCCCATCAAAAAGGCATCATTCACAGAGACCTGAAACCGGCGAATGTCCTGCGAGATAGAGATGGGACGATCAAGCTGGTCGATTTCAGCATCGCCCATTCACCGGTGGACGAACTGACCCGTGAAGGGGAAATTATCGGCACCATTAACTACCTGGCGCCTGAAATTGCGCGTGGTGATCCGATCGACGGCAGAACCGACCTCTATTCCCTCGGTGTCATGTTCTATGAATTTGCAACGCATAAGCTCCCTTTCGAGGCGGATAATCCTTTCGCCGTTGTGACCAAGCATCTGTTTGAGGACGCGGTCCCTGCCAGGGAAATTAACCCTCAAATTCCGGAATACCTCAATGAGTTGATCACTAACTTGCTGCGAAAATCACCGGCCGAACGTCCTGCCGGCCCTGAAGAAGTGCTTCAAATACTCGAAACTGTAAACGGCGCTCCCGGAAAAACTCCTCCGACCAGCTATTCGACACTCAATCTCCCGACATTTCTAAAAGACACCGTAAAAGGGACCCCCCTTTCCAGGCCTGTCTTTGTACGGAGACAAAAAGAACTCTTCAAATTGCGCGAAAGCCTCGAAAGGACCATTTCCGGAGAAGGCAGTGTGATTTTTGTCAGCGGCGAACCGGGGCGCGACAAGACCAGCCTGGCCAGGGTTTTTATTGACGAGGCCCAGTCGACTTTTGAGGACCTTCTGGTTCTGACCGGCACCTGCAATGCTTATTCGGGATTTGGAGAACCCTACCACCCGTTCAAAGAAATTTTTGGATACCTGACCGGCGATTTACAAACGCCATGGCTGAAAGGCAAAATCAGTCATGAGCAGGCAGTGCGGTTGTGGAATGTGATCCCCTTGATTACCGACGCCCTGCTCAGCCGTGGACCTGAGCTTTTTAATGTACTCTTTCAACCATCTGTCTTGAAAGCCAATGCAGAGATTGTCCTGTCCAGCGATGCCCCACAAATTTCAAAAATTAAACTGCTGGCAGATCGCCAGCTTGAAATCAGCACCGAAATACAGCAAAGCATGATTTTTTCCCAATGCACCAATGTGCTTGAAATCCTATCGCAGGACAAACCGGTGCTCCTATTTTTGGACGACCTGCACTGGGCAGACCCCGCCTCACTCAGCCTGCTGTTCCATCTGGGTATGCACCTTTCAGGGAGCCGAATCTTTATTTTGGGCGCTTACCGGGCCGACGAAGTTGCCAGGGGCCGCAGCGGCGAGCGACACCCGCTGGATCCGCTGCTCAATGAATTCAAGCGAAAATTTGGCGATTTTATTATCAACCTGGATAAGTTTGACCATCAGGAGGGCCGGAAATTCGTTGACGCCTTTCTCGATACGGAGAAAAATCTGCTTGGTGAAAATTTCCGTCTGGATTTCTTCAGGCAAACTGAGGGCTACCCCCTGTTTGCCGTAGAGTTACTGCGCGCCATGCAAGAGCGAGGAGATTTATACCTGGACGACGAAGGGAGGTGGCTCGCAAAAGCCGGGCTGGACTGGGAAGCGCTACCC
>JBFGQG010000269.1:0-5606 GCA_041564295.1 Anaerolineales bacterium
CGATAATGGCGACGCGGCGGCTTAATCCATCCTGGGTTCGGCCAGCAGCCGATGCTTATGGCAGTGTGATCGAATTCGATGATGACTATGACCTGGTCTTTAAGATCGAACCAAATCGCCGGGATTTCGCCTCCCGGCCCCTTCTCGCAACAGATAATGCCTTGAGTGAAGCCGTCAACAACGTCATAACCTCCGGTTTCCTTCCAATCGCAGTGACGGATATCCTGACGCTCAGTCATGCGGATCCTGACTTCCACCTGGCCGTATGCCGACGAATCGGGTCGCTCTGCAGCAGGGTTGGCCTTCCGCCCGTTAACGGCGCCACGATTTTTCACGAAGGATTTTCTTCAACTCCGGCTATCCATACCGGTTGCATCGGAATCGGACCTCGTGGAGCGGCCGCAAAGCATCCGGAAAAAGGCGATAGTGTCATCGTGATCGGTGGGCCGACCGGCCGGATTGACGAAGCGGAGTTTCAAGTCGGCGACCCCCTGACATTGAAGAAGCTGATCGACGTTGTAGATTATGCGCGCAAGAAGCGGCTTATCAACGCAGCCGGACACTGCCGCGCCGGAGGTCTCGCGGTCGCTGTCGGTCTCCTGGCCAGGAATATCGGTGCACGGCTGGACCTTCAGGGTCTTCGAATGGAAAATGGCGGAATATCCGCCGAGGACCTTTTGCTTTCCGAAAACGACAATCGGATTATCCTCGCTGTTCCTCCTGAAAACGTCAAAGCACTCTTAGAAATCTGCGAACAGTTCGATCTGGAGATGAGCGGGATCGGTGATTTTGGGAGTGGAGACTCCCCGCGTTTAATCGTTGGGTATGGTGAATCTGAATGGGTCGATCTGCCGTTGGGATTTCTCCGGTCTCCGCCGCGCCGGGAGCTCTTTGCTGACCTGCCGCTGCCAAAGAGTGAAGCGCTCCTTCCCCTGGCCGTCGAAGTCGTCCAACCCGGTCCTGAGACATTCCCGGATTTCTTGCTCGAATTGCTGGCACATCCGAATATGGCCAGTAAAGCCGATGCCATGCGCAATTTTGACGTGGAAGTCCGTGGAATGTCGGTGATTCGTCCGCTCGTCGGGAAGAAGCTGGACGGGCCTTCCGATGCCGCTGTGCTCACACCTCAGGAGGTCGGCGGATGGCGCGGTTTCTCTCTGGCATGCGGGAATGCTGTCCGGATCGGGGAATTCGACCCCTATGCAATGGCGCTGATCTCCATCGATGAAGCAGTTCGTAACGCCGTTTGCACTGGTGCTAATCCCAGGCGAATCGCCCTCCTGGCCAATTATTATTGGGGAGATCCTGAATCGCCAGATACACTGGGACGGCTTGTCGAAGCCATGCGCGGCAGCTTCGATGCCGCGCTGCACCTCGGGACGCCGTTCCTGGACACGCATGCGGTATTCACAAAACACCCGGTTGGCGAGCACCTGCCCGGCAGGATGCTGATTTCCAGCATTGGTATTCATCCGGACATCCGCAAGGCCGTTTCGATGGACTTGAAATCTACAGGCTCCTCACTTTACTTGATAGGTGATTGGCAACCGTTTCTCAACGGCAGTCACTTGCTGGCGATACTTCCGGAACCATCGCTCGGTGAATCATTCCCTCCACCAAAATCGCTTCCTGCACGGGTTAACGAAATCTACTTGGCGTTCCACCAGGCCGTCATGGCCGGTATGGTTTGCGCAGCCCACGACCTGAGTGAGGGTGGGTTAGCTGTTGCTGCTGCCGAAATGACACTCGCCGGCCGGCTCGGTCTCGAATTAGACCTTTCAGCCATGCACGAATCTCCGTTCATATCCCTGTTTGCCGAAGCGGCCGGATGCCTGCTCGTGGAAGTTTCCTCGGAAGACTCCGATTCGTTTGAAATGCTTTTTGCAAAACTTCCATTCCGCCGGATCGGTATCGTCGATGTGCCGGGTTCGCTGTCGATCTCCCACGGCGGCAAAGAAGTATTAAAGATGTCAGTTTCAGAATTACGGAAGGCCTTCAACGGCAATTCATAAATCATGGCTCTGTCCTCAAAGGCCCCACTTCTCGCTCCGAAGGCTCTCATCCTGGTCGCCCCAGGCTCGAACCGCGAAGCTGATCTCGCCCATGCCATCCAGACGGCCGGTGGGGACCCGCATACCATCCCGCTGAACATGCTCTCGAAGAACAAGGACCTGTTGGACAGGTACAGGCTTGTTGCTCTTCCCGGCGGTTTTTCCTATGGCGACCTGTTTGGCGCCGGAAGGGCCTGGGCGCACGAGCTCACCTCTCGATTCCAGGATATTCTGGATCACTTCATCGACGGTCAAAGGGCTGTTATAGGTGTCGGAAATGGCTTCCAGGCATTGGTCAGAGCAGGGATCCTGCCGCACAGGAGAAGATCGGCGACGCTCGCGCAAAACGCTTCCGGACAATTCGAATCTCGCTGGGTACAATTATCCTCAAACCGGACGAATCCATCCCCCTGGCTGATAGGCATCAACCTGATTGAATGTCCGGTTGCCCATTACGAAGGGCGTTTTGTAATACGCGAAAATAGCACAATTCCGGAGCAGCAAATCGCCTTCTACTATGTCACCAGATCGGGCAAAATTGCAGCCGGTGATTATCCGGCTAACCCAAACGGATCTACGCTGGATATTGCCGGTTTGACGAATCTGTCCGGCAATGTCCTGGGCATGATGCCTCATCCGGAAAACCATGTCATTCCCTGGCAGCATCCTGCCTGGACGCGCGATACGCATGGTGGGTTGTGTGTGCGCCTCTTCGAAAACGGTCTTAAAGCTTTCTGACCCTGATTTCAACCGCACCGGCGGCCAAAGCCTCTATGAATTACGATATTTACCAATCACCTTATTCCTGGCGCTACGGATCTGACGAACTGCGCGTGATCTGGAGCGAAGTGCATAAACGGCGGATATGGAGAAAGATCTGGGTCGTGCTTGCGGAAGTCCAGCGAGATTATGGTCTTGTAACGGACGAACAGGTTGAAGATCTGCGTACGCATGCTGGCGAAGTGGATATGGACAGGGCGCTCGCGATCGAGGCAGAGACACATCATGACGTCATGGCTGAAATCATGGCGTTCGCGGAGCAGTGCTCGATCGGCGGCGGTATCATCCATCTCGGTCTGACCTCGATGGACGTGGTCGACAACGCGGATGTGCTGCGAGTGCGCGAATCGCTAACTCTTATGATTTCCAGGCTTGAACCGCTGCTGGAGGCTTTTTGCAGTCAAATCGACGCACATGCGGATATACCGCTGATGGCTTTCACGCACCTGCAGCCGGCCGAGCCCTCCACACTCGGATATCGGTTGGCTCAATATGCGCAAGATTTATGGATAGACTGGCAGAACCTTCGACGTCAACTGGCAGGGTTGCGGGGTAAGGGGTTTAAAGGCGCCGTTGGGACCCGTGCATCTTTCCGTGAACTGCTGGGGCCGCAAGATCTCGAAGCGTTTGAAGCTGCAATTTCTGCGAAACTAGGCTTGCAGTTCTTCCAGGTCACGACCCAAGTCTACCCTCGCAAACAGGACTATGAAATTCATTCTGCTTTGGCCGGCCTGGGCGCGACGTTATATAAATTTGCATTTGATGTGCGGCTGCTTCAATCTCCAACGATAGGGGAAGTGGGCGAGCCGTTTGGCAAACGCCAGGTAGGCTCTTCTGCGATGCCGTTCAAACGCAATCCGATCCAGGCGGAAAAGATCGATTCCCTCGCTCGCCTGCTGGCACAATTCCCAAGGATCGCCTGGGACAACGCGGCGCATACACTACTCGAAAGGACGCTGGACGATTCCGCCAACCGGCGCACGTCGCTTCCTGAAGCGTTCCTCATCACCGATGAATTGCTCACTACGGCGTTCAAGATCGTCGACGGCCTGCGCATAGACAAACACGCTGTGCAGCGAAACTTGCAGGTCTACGGTCCGTTCGCCGCTACGGAACGCGTCCTCATGGCGCTCGTCAAGGCTGGAGCGGACCGGCAGGAGATGCATGAGAAAATCCGCATGCATTCATTGGCGGCATGGGAATCTTTGCAGCAAGGCAGCGACAATCCGCTCCTGGACCGCCTCTTGAGGGATGCAAACCTGCTTTCGTACCTTTCCGCTGAAGACCTGGTTCGGTTGATGGATGCGTCGGAACATGTAGGCGATGCTCCCGAACGTGCACGAAACCTCGCCGCCCAGATCAGGGTCGAATTAAAAGGATAAGCCGGTCATGAAATCTGAAAATATCATTCAACTTTTCCCGGCAACGGGTGACGCACGCAGCTTGCAGGGCCTCTACCTGGCTCACGACCTCCGGAACCGTGCCTCCGAGGGGGGACCTTTTGTATACAGCAACTACGTGACCAGCCTGGACGGCAGGATTGCTATACCGCATCCTTCGCGTCCCGGGCTGACTGTACCGGCTGCGATTGCCAACGATCGTGACTGGCGGCTTTTCCAGGAGCTAGCCATTCAGGCGGACATTCTTTTTACAAGCGGGCGTTATCTTCGGGATTATGCCGATGGCCGGGCGCAGGAGATCCTGCGGGTTTATGAAGGCGAACAGTTCGCTGACCTGGCTACCTGGCGGTCGGAACATGGCCTTTCTCCGCAACCGGACCTGGCAGTGATCAGCGCAAGCCTGAATTTTCCTGTGCCTGAAGCGCTCACGACGGCAGGGCGGCGAGTCTGGATTATCACGGTGGAAAATGCGGATAAAGACCGGGTGAGAGCGCTGCAGGATAAAGCGAATGTGCTGGTTGCAGGAGAAATGAAAGTTGAAGGGGATAAACTCGTTCAGTCGCTTGGTGATCGGGGATACCGACTGATGTACAATGCGACCGGCCCGAAAGTCCTGCATATGCTCCTGGCCTCCGGCCGGTTGGACCGTCTTTATCTGACCTTTGCGAATCGCATTCTCGGCGGAGACCCATTCGCCACAATCGTCGATGGGGACACTCTCGAACCTCCGGTCAATTTCAAACTGGATGCACTTTACCTTGATCCCCTGGGGTTAGATGGGCTGGGGCAGTTGTTTGCGGCCTACGAAAAAGCCTGAAATTCAAGCCGGATCAATGCCGGTCATGACCGAATCCGGCATCTCGCGCCCTGGCGACTGCTTCGCCGCGGCTGGCAACCTGCAGTTTTCCGTAGATTTCTGAAACGTGGTTCCGGACAGTTTTAGGGCTAATGACAAGGTTTTCAGCGATGGCAGCATTGGTCAATCCCTGAGCGATCAGGTCCAGTATTTCTCTTTCCCGGGGCGTCAATTCAGGAAAAGGTTCTTTATTTTCCGAAGCCGGTTTGTTGGCAAGGAAATTCATGACTCGCTGCGCGATGCCCGGACTGAAAATCGTTTCACCTTTAGCGATCGAGCGGATCGCACGCAGTGTGACATCTCCTTCAGACCCTTTGACCAGGTACCCGCGCGCCCCGGCTCGCAGCGCCGAGAATACACTGTCGTCATCCAGCATCGAAATAATAAGGATGCCTGTGTCTGGTCTCGCTTCGATGATTCTACGAGTGGCTTCAATCCCGGTCAGGCCGGGCATATTGATATCCATCAATACGACATCCGGCGCTTCCATCACCGCCATACGAACGGCTTCGTCGCCGC
>JBFGQG010000270.1:0-5600 GCA_041564295.1 Anaerolineales bacterium
CGCGCCGCTATCCCCACCCCCGCCGCTACCAGGCCACGCCGGTCAAAACCACATCGCCCTCTTCCACCAGGATTTCAGCGACCCGACCGGAAGCAACGAAGGCGAGGCGGACAAATTCTTTTGGGACCAGGTGGCCTTCCGCAAACACCTTTTCGTCATCAACGACGAAAGGAATGTCGCCGGTGTCTGGCACCGGTGTGGACTGCGTTTGCGTGCATGCAGCCAGAAAAACGGAAATTACAGCGATTAGCGGAAAGAGCCTGTTATTCATAGAAGTCTCCAGTTTTACTACCAAGCGAACCTTACGCAAAGCGCGATTCATCATTCGTAAGCCAGGCTTTCCCGGACGCTGATGCGTGTCGCGCGCCGCGCAGGGAGCCAACTGGCGGTGATGGAAATGAGAAAAATAATACCGAACCAGAGCCAGATCGACTCTGCGGAATAGCGGTACTCGAAGGGAAAGTCGATAATCGTACCCAGGGCGTTGACGAATTGCTTCCCGGCTGCGGCGCTCAGCGGGATCGCAGTCAACCAGCTGACCAGGCCAAGGAGCAGGCCTTCGCCTATGAAGATTCGCCCAATATCCACCGAAGAAGCACCGACAGCTCGCATAACGCCGATTTCACGGGTTCGTTCCATGACGTTGATCGAGAGCGTGCCGGAAAGACCAAAACCGCCCACAGCTGCAATCAGGACCGTCATCAACAGCAGGATCGTGGTGAGGATGCTGAACTGGGCGTTTGCCAGTTCTTTGTTTTCGAGCGCAGTAGTGGAGTAAGACACGCGTTTTCCCCGGGATTCAAAAAAATCGACGATGTCTTTTTCGACCGCCGTCTGTGCTGTAAGCGTGTCTTCGCTGCCTTTGACCTCGATGACCCGCGACCGCCCGATCATATTGAGATCCCTCGCAAGACTGTCACGCGGGACGTACACTGATTGTTGTCCGGCGTTGGCGCCCAGATCCAGGATCAACCCGACGATTGTCCAGGTTGTTTCGTCGTATCCTGGGATTTCAATCACGACCTGGTCGCCGATCGTAATGCCGAGTTCCCCTGCGATTTTCTGATTGAACAGGATGGCGTGTCCATCCCTCGTATCGAAGTCTCGCCCGGCAACGAGCTGAGGCACGTAAAGCTCGGAATCAGCAGGTGCGCCGCGGATATCGATGCTGGCCCTGTCGGTTTCGGCGCCGGGTTTCGGCTCCGCCGGGCTTGCGAAACCGCCGCTGAAAATCCACATCTCGGCATGCTGTACACTCGGCCGGCTTTCCGCCAGAGGCACGATCTCTTCAATAAGCTGGTTCTGTTCGAAGATAATGAGGACATCAAAGCCGAAACCCTCAAAGATCCTGTCTAGTGTGAACTGGAAGGATTGGTGGGTGCTGAGCACCATCATGAAGATTGCCCCAGCGAAAGTGAGGGTGATTTGAGTCAGTGCGACGCGCCCGGGTCTTCGAAATGTGTTTCGAAGCGCGAGGATGGCCAGCCTGGGGATTCCATGGATCCGCGTCATCACACGGTCCATGAAGCGGAAACCGTATTGCCCCTGCCCGACGCCGTAGTTGCTGATTGCCTGTGCGACAGGGATTGCGACGCCCCGCAGGATCGGGTAAAGGCCTGCCAGCAGCGGAGCGAGCAGGCCCGTCAGCAATTGGAGCAGCAAGGACTGCCCGACAAGGGTGAAGGGTTCTGGGGGGACGTTGATGAAAGTCAAGAGCCAGCGCGCCAGGGCATTTCCGGCAAAAGCGCCAGCAGGTACGGCGATAAACAGCGCGAGCAGACCATACACGGCTACACCGGCGAGGTAGATCGTCGTAATCTGGCGGGTCAACCCCCCAACTGTTTTCATCATCCCAATTTGGGGGATCTGCTGAACCATTAACGCGTTCATCGTGTTGATAATCAAGAAAGTGCTGAGACCAAGCGACGAAACGGCCATGATCGTCATAATCAGCCCCACACCGTCCATCGTGGCCTGCGCCCAGTGATCACCGGGGTCCGTCGGCGATACGTAATTCACTTCGATACCGCCCCGGCGGAGGGACTGTTCGATCTGGTCGGCGGCTTCCTGCACGGCTTCCGGGCTGTATTCAGGGACGATCACCCGCACCTGGATAAAGCTGAAATAGCCGGTTATGTTCTGAAACGTATCCCTGGAAACATAAAACGAAGGAACCTCGTCGAATGGCGGAACGAGTGCGACCGGATCGCGTATCACGCCGTTAACCGGATATGCCTTCTCTCGTTCGTTGATTTTGAAATAGAGAGTCTCATTAAGGTCTGGGACGTGGAATGTGTCGATCTGGTTGTAAGGAACGACGACGTCCTCTCGTCCGGGCCAGCTGCCTTCATAGAGTTCGAGCAGGTCGAGTTTCTGGTTTTCATAGTCGGGCAGGGAACGCAGCGTGCCTTCCTGCCATTCATCAAGGGGGGATTTCCGCCATTGGACGCTGTATGAAAGGCGCCCATCGGCGCGGACGATGCCCGGCAGCCGTTCGAGATCTTCGAGCATCTTCTGGTCGATTGGCCTGGTCAGCGTGATGCGTCCGTGCGACGGGTTGGAGGCACGGTTTGCTGCAGCGAGCTGTCCTTCCATCATCAGGTTGCTGGCCGTGATCATCCCGATTGCGAGGACGCCCGCAGTGATTGACATCACGACAAGGATCGTGCGTCCTTTATTGCGCCAGAGATCGCGCCAGACTTTGCGGAAGGCCGTTTTCATCGTACGCTGTCAGGTAATAAAGCCGTTGGTGCTTTCGAAGAGCTCGCCGTCCAGCACTTCGATCACCCGGGGGATGCGTTTTGCAAGGCCGACGTCGTGTGTCACCATGACGAAGGTCTTGCCCCGAGCCACGAGACTTTCAAACAGCTCGAATACACGGTCTGCTGTTTTGCTGTCGAGATTGCCGGTCGGTTCGTCGCCCATCAAAATTGGGGGATCGTTTGCGAGGGCGCGGGCGATGGCTGCCCGCTGCTGCTGCCCGCCGGAGAGCGTATTCGGCAGTTTGTAAGCCTGGTCGGCCAGCCCGACCTGCTCCAGCAGGTGCATCGCGCGCTCAGGGCGCTCTCTGGGTTTCCATACGCGGCAGAAATCCATCGGGAGCATTGTATTCTCGATGATCGTTAGGGTCGGGAGGAGCTGGAAGAATTGGAAGATGACGCCGATGTGCTTGCCGCGCCAGCGCGCGAGGAGATTTTCATTGAGAACATTGAGAGATTGGCCGGCCATGGTGACATCACCGGATGTCGGACGGTCGATGCCCGTCATCATGTTGATGAGCGTGGACTTCCCGCTCCCCGATGGCCCACGGATTCCGACGAATTCACCAGGGTTGACCTTCAGCGTGACATTTCGCAGCGCGTGAATAGGACCGGCCGGACCGTCAAAAGTCTTCCGAACGTTTCTCAGGTCGATGATGTTTTCCGGATCTCCCATTTGCTCGTCCTGGCAAGATGAAGTCGCTATTTCAGCGTTTGAAAATCGGAAAATGTGAGATGTTCCGAACAGGTTTGTGGAATAATTCACATATTATACCGAAAACGAGATGGAAGTCCGCCGGCGGAAGCGTCCGTTAAGCAAACACTTATGTGTGCAGCGCCTGGCGGTTTTTGAACAGTAAAGCGATACTGATACCTGTGATGATTGCCAGAAAAACGGCTCCGGCGATGCTCCACGTCATCACCGGCGGACCGATTTTTTCGAAAAACTGGCCGATTCCCCAGGGAAGCACCATTCCTCCGATCGTGGCCCCGAAGAAAAAATAACCGGTGATCCTGCCGGTTACTGTCATGCGTGTCCCGGCGTACGTGATCATGGTGGGGAAAATTGAAGCGATGAAAAATCCAAATCCGAGCGAGCCTGCCCACAGCGCCCAGGTTTCGAAGGGCCAGGTAAGGATGAGGCCGAGACTCAGGAGCGCGCCGGCGAGATCAATTTGAAGGATGCGTGCAGGCGTTAGTTTCGCGCTGAGGGGGATCCCTACTAGACGTCCGAACGTGAAGGCCCCCCAGAATCCTGAAGTGATATACGCTGCTGTGGCAGCAGGCGTTTTTGCGGCTTTAACTGCGTATAAATAGACCCAGCCGCCGAAGGATATCTCCGCAGCCACGTAGAAAAAGAAGAATAAAACAAGGAGGATGAGTAATGCCTGTCCAGGTGGGGCTGCCGAGTTTTTCCCGTTTTCCGACCCTGCTGTGTTGTTAACCGGGCTTCTGGTGATGAGAACCCCGGTCAGCGCCGGGATGGTAGCGATCGCGATCAACCAATATGCCCAGGTAATGCTTTCTGTGCGGAGGACAACCTGCCCGACGATCAACGGCGCCAGCAAAGCGCCGAAACCGAAAAAGAAGTGCAGGGCATTCATATACGGCCCCACTCTTTTGCCGTGAAGCCAGACGATCAAGGTGTTTCCCCCCACGTCCAGCATGCCTTCGCCCAATCCCGCTGCGAGGAGCGCAGCCATTAAAACGGCGAAAAAAGGCAGCGTTGGGATGAGTATCATCGTTCCTGCCATCAAGACCAGGGCGAGAGCCATCAACCTGTGGCCTTGCAGCCGGTCGTAAAGACGGCCTGCAAGCATCGCACCGAGCAAATAACCGAATGATCTTATAGGGAACAACCAGCTGATTTTTTCGAGACCTGCAAAGGTCTGGATGCTGAGTGCATCGAGAGTGGGACCCAGGGATGCGCTGGTCATTCCGAGAGTGATAAAGGCCGCGAAGTAAGCAATCGTAATCTGCCTGGCAGGATTGCCGAAGGAACTAATGAGATTCATTTTGTTCATAACCTGCAGTTTGGGCGATGATGGGATTTGACTCCCCTGTATTGTTCTGTTATCGCTCAATCAAAGTATTGTAACTGGGATTTGTGCAATTCTTTCCAATTTTTGAAACCTCTCGTGAGATTTATTTCGAATCCAAGTTAGAATTGGGAGGGACGATCGGAAACGCTTTCGTCTCGAATGGACAACATACTCAAAGGAAAGTGATATGAATTTACTCAAGAAACGCATCAAGCAGGATGGTCAGAACCTGGGTGGCGGGATTCTCAAGGTCGACGGTTTTATTAACCACCAGGTTGACCCGGACCTGATGTTTGAATGCGGCAAAGAACTCGCCCGGCGATTTAAAGGCGTGGGGGCAACCAGGATTTTGACGGCTGAAATCTCCGGAATTGCACCGGCGCTCGCAACTGGCCTGCATCTTGGACTTCCGGTAGTCTATGCCAGGAAACACAAGCCGATCACCATGCCGGACCAGGTTTTCCTGACGCTGGCCCCTTCCCACACGAAAGGCCGCAACGTCGAGCTGATCGTTTCGCCGGAATACCTCGCAAATGGGGAAAAAGTGCTCATTATTGACGATTTCCTTGCATCCGGAGCGACGATCCTCGGGCTCATCCGGTTGGCCCAGATTGCCGGAGCGAAAATCGTCGGCGTGGGAGCGCTCGTCGAAAAGGTCTTCGAAGGCGGGCGGGAAAAATTGACGTACCTGAATGTGCCGGTGGAGGCGTTGGCTCCGATTGAATCGATGGAAGGCGATGAGATCCGGTTCGTCGGTGATTAGTGCTGTCGTGCGATGAGCATCGTCGTTATTGATTTC
>JBFGQG010000271.1:0-5573 GCA_041564295.1 Anaerolineales bacterium
ATCCTGATCCTCGATGAAGCAACTTCCAGCGTGGACACCCAGACAGAAAAGGTCATCCAGGCAGCCTTGGCCAACCTTTTGAAAGGCCGCACAGCGTTCGTGATCGCACACCGGCTGAGCACCATTGTCAATGCAGACCTGATCGCCGTGATCCAGGACGGCCAGATAATGGAAATCGGCAATCACGAAGAACTCCTGGCTCTCCGAGGAAGGTACGCTAATCTGTATAGAATGGGGTTTGAAGAGCAGGTCGATTAGTTGGTTGTTAAGCTACCCTCCAGAAGTGCCCTTTACATATCTGCAGGGAAAGGCCACAATTTACGCCAATGGAAGAAACACCTGTGCGTCCAAACCGGCGAATCCTTCCGGCCCTGGCTCTACTGGCTGCTATTTTTGCTTTTCTAATTTTCAACCCTCAAGCAAACCTGGGCAATTTATTATCCGGGAGTCCATCGGCAACCGTTGACGAACCTGCATTGACCCCAACCGGGACCATGACACCTTCACCGGAGCCTTTACCCACTTCCGAAATAGGCGGTGAACTGCCGATCTTACGCTACGACTTTCCGGATGGGCTGGTCGTGTTTTCAATGCAGGAAAACAGGCACGCAAACCTGTTCCTGTACCACCCGGGATTCCTGCCCCTCACGCGTATCACCAATGGTCAATGGGATGATATCCATCCAGCGCTCAGTCCGGATGGGCAGCAACTGGCGTTCAGTTCGAACCGGGCTGGTTCATGGGACCTGTACAGCTTCGACCTGGAAACGGCGAACTTACGGCAAATCACCGAATTTCCCGGGTATAAAGGTGCTCCCAGCTGGTCGCCTGACGGTCAATTTATCGCATACGAGGGCATCGTAGATGATAATCTCGAGATCTTCATCATCCGGTCCGATGGGAGCCAGGACCCGATTCAGCTGACGGATGATCCTGCTTCCGACCACTCGCCTGCCTGGTCGCCGGGAGGACACCAGATCGCGTTTGTCTCAACCCGGTCGGGCGAATCTGAAATCTGGATCTCCAATTTGCAGCAGGCAGACGAACGCTTCGTGAACATCAGCAACCGCCCTTACTCGCCGGACCATCACCCGACCTGGTCGGACGACGGAACGCAGCTGGCCTGGGCATCCGTTGAAAACGGACTGCATCACTTAATCACGTGGGCTATAGGGGAAAATAATCCGCAGGTGATCGCTGGTGGGGGTGATTGGCCTGTATTCAGTCCTGACGGCAGCACGCTCCTCTCGGTTCTGGATGCGCCGAACAACCAGTACATCACGGCATATCCTGTTGGCTCTCATGGGCTTGTCAGCCTGCCGCCGGCGGCGCTCCCTGGCCGGGTTCTGGGCCTGGACTGGGGAGAAATCCAATTGGCGCGTCCGCTGCCGGCAAAATTTTCAGCCGCTGCGGCTGTGACGCCAGAACCTCTCTGGTTTCCTACATCGCAAAGCAATGTCGATTCGCCCTCAGGACGCGCTGTGCTGGTGCCCCTGGTCGATGTAGATGCACCTGATCCCCGTCTGCTGGATGAGGTCAACGATTCCTTCGAGGCACTCCGCAGCTTCACTGCAGGTGAATTGGGCTGGGACTTGCTGGCGTCATTAGAAAATGCCTATGTCTCGATCACGTCACCGTTACCCCCGGGCTTGACAGACGATTGGCTGTACACCGGTCGGGCATTCGCCGTCACAACCTCGCCCATGCAGGCCGGCTGGATCGTGCTCGTGCGCGAGGACTTTGGTACGCAGACGTATTGGCGGATGTACGTACGGGCTCGCTTTCAAGACGGATCGCAAGGATTACCGTTGAAAGAAGTACCATTCAATCTCAACGCGCGTTACAGCGGTGATCCGTCCGTGTACGAACAGGGCGGCAAGTTAATGGACAGCATCCCTGGCGGCTATTGGGTCGACTTCACCGATATTGCCCTTCGTTTTGACTGGGAACGCCAACCGGCACTGCTCAATTGGCGCGCGTTTTACCAGGCTGCACGTTTCAACAAATTTGTTCTCAGCGGAGGTCTGGAATGGCGCACAGCCATGCTGAACATGTATCCCGTCGAAGCGTTGATATCCCCGAGCCCGATCACGCCGGTGACACCGAGTGCTACGCCATCACGCACACCGACACCCACAATCACTCCGACCTCAACGACAACTCCAACACCGTCGCCGGCCCCACTTTTATCGCCAACAACAACGCCGTGATCGACGACGGCCGTTCCTGGTGTGGATGGCTGGCGGGGCATCGATATTAAATTTGCCACAGTAGCATCTGGACCCTCCTCGAGGATGGCCAGGATTGGCGCAAACGCCTTTCCCGGCAAGAACTGGCGGCCCCCCCTGGACCTCTGGGGATCAGATATTCACATTGGCACAGGAGCGTCTGGGGCACCCAAAGCTCGATACTTTCAGAATCCTTGAGAAGCAATACTGAATTTTTAATCCTCATTTGTGACCATGCCGATGTGGTAACATCATCCCCATATCACACTCGTTTCCAGGAATAACCCATATGGAGGTCGCTATGAAACTCACTGAAATCGCGCATTTCACACCAGATGTCACTGGAATGGCCGCTTTCTACAGGGTCCTCTTGAATGCGGCGCCTGTGGTCGAATCCGAAGATATGGCCATTTTCATGAACGGCGACGTCAAAATTTTTATCCACCGGACATACGACGCGGATGAAGGGGATCTGCCGCCTGAAAATCACCATGCTTACACCGTCGCCAATGTCGACGAGGCTTGCGAGCGGCTGTTGGAAGCAGGATTAAAAATTGAAACGCCGGCAAAGGATTATTATTGGGGCCGTTCAAGCTACCTGCGCGACCCGGACGGCAACCTGATTGAAATTATCCAGGCCGAATAACCAGCTATCCTATCATCAGGAGCAACACGGATGGACGATTTTAAACAAGAAACTCTCGATCCGCAGGATTGGGATGAAATGCGGCGTATTGGCCATCGCATGGTCGACGATATGATGGATTATCTTTTGAATATTCGCGCGCGCCCTGTCTGGCAGCCGATCCCGCAAGACATAAGAAATTCTTTTAAGTCCGAAGTCCCGATGAAACCGGATTCTCCGGAAAACGTTTACAGGGAATTCAAAGGGACGATCCTCCCGCACCCGATGGGCAATATCCACCCCCGCTTCTGGGGATGGGTGATTGGGACGGGAACGCCCCTGGGCGCTCTGGCCGAATTCCTGGCGGCAACGATGAATCCGAACGTCGGCGGTGGAGACCAGGTAGCCCAACTTGTCGAGCTGCAGGTCATTGACTGGTGCCGGCAGATATTCGATTTTCCTGAAAACTCGAGCGGTATTCTTACATCCGGCGGCTCGATGGCGAATTTTTTAGCAATTGCTGCAGCCCGAAACACGCGCGCCGAATTCGACATCCGCCGTGACGGGCTTCACGATGCCCCGCGCAAAATGGTGATGTTTGCATCGTCGGAAACACATAGTTCTGTTACAAAAGCCGCTGAACAACTAGGACTAGGTCGAAACGGACTGGTCACTATTCGGGTGAACGACGATTTCCAGATCGACCTCGCTGACTTGAAAGCAAAGTACCAGTCTGCGGTCGAAGCCGGCAATTATCCATTCTGTGTGGTCGGGAACGCAGGGACGGTAAACACCGGCGCATTCGACGACCTTGTCGCTCTTGCGGATTTCTGCAGCGAAACCGGGTTGTGGTTCCACGTTGATGGGGCTTTTGGCGCCCTGGCCAGACTGGTGCCGGAGAAAGCCGGACTTGTCTCTGGAATGGAACGAGCGGATTCACTGGCCTTCGACCTCCATAAATGGATGTACATGCCGATCGAGGTCGGCTGCGCGCTGATCCGTCGAGAACCGGACCACCGGAAGGCCTTCAGCCTGACGCCAGAATACCTTGCACACGCCCGGGGCGGAATTGCAGCATCGGAAATGTGGATGTCAGATTACGGGCTGCAGCTCTCACGCAGCTTCCGTGCGCTGAAAGTCTGGATGTCTATCAAGGAACATGGCCTGGAAAAATATGCCAGGATGATCAAAAAAAACTGCGACCAGATGCAGTACCTGGCTCAACTGGTCAGGGCTCAGCCGAGGTTGGAGCTCCTGGCGCCAGTTGAGTTAAATATCGTTTGTTTCAGGTATGTCATCGCTGGTTGGTCAGATAAAGAATTGAACACCCTGAACGAAGACATCCTGATCCAGCTTCAGGAACGCGGATTGGCCGCGCCCTCCTCCACAACCTTGAACGGAAAATATGCCATTCGTGCGGCAAACGTCAACCATCGCAGCCTGCATTCCGATTTCGATTTCCTTGTCCAACAGGTCGTCTGCATCGGTGATTCAATGGCCGGTGAAAACCTAACAACTTCCTAACGGTTTTTTTCCCATCGGCGAAATCACCAGGGGATATAATTTTTTAAAGGTGCTTCGTTTTCGTGCGTTCGCTCCTCGCTTAACGTTACGGTCTGAGAAAATCGCATGCAATTCCTTCCCTTTATCCTGAAACGCGCTATCAGGAACTGGCGAATGCTACTGGTCGTCGCTTTCGGGGTCATCCTGTCTACCGGGCTGCTCTCCAGCGCGCCCATTCTGGTCAATACGGTGGTCGAATTAGGCCTGCCTGTGCGGCTTAAATCCGCCAGGCCGATCGACGCAAACCTGCGAATATCGACTTATGAAAATATCAATGCAATCGATTACCGTGACATCGACGAACCGCTCCAGGCGCTCATCCAGACGAGGTTTGCCGGGCATGTCGACCGGATCGTGCTCTCAATCAGCACGCATTGGATGCATCCCTGGTCTTCAGGCGCGCTGCTGGCAAACGAGCGCATCAATTTCCGTTATTTTGAAGCACTGCGTGAGAACGTCGATCTGGTAGCCGGTGAATGGCCGGTAAATGACAAGACCGGGGCGAATACGGATGGTTTGCCACTATTAGATGTGGTTACCGGTGAATCTATGGCTGAATGGTATGGCGTAGGCGCAGGCGACGAAATCCTGTTGAGCACCACATCCGCTTCAACCGAACCCAGCATCGTGATCCGGATAGCAGCCGTCGTGCGCCCAAAAATACCGGCGGATCCGTATTGGCTGGGGTCCGCAAGCCCTTTCGTTTCGCAAGCCAACCAACGCTATACGCAGCAGTACAGTGTTATGGTTCCACATGATACGTTTTTCGAAATCAGCCGGCTCCATTTTCCCCGGTCCAATTCAGAGATAGCCTGGCACGTGCTGCTCAACCAGGATACGATCCAGGCTGAGAACATCCCACGGCTCATCAACACGTTGGCCTCCCTGCAACAGGACCTCGGTAGCAATATAACCTACAAGTCCGACCTGCAGAACATCCTGCTCGGTTATTACACTCAATCGCAGGGCATCCGGATCCCGTTATTCTTACTCACAGCAGAGATTGTTCTATTGGCCCTCGTATATGTCGTGATGACAGCTTCTTTGTCTGTGCGGATGATTTCTCGGGAATTTGCCGTCCTGCGCAGCCGTGGCGCGACAAAAACACAGCTTTTCCGCATCCAGTTTACGGAGGCTATATTAATAGCGATCGTTGC
>JBFGQG010000272.1:0-5571 GCA_041564295.1 Anaerolineales bacterium
GGTGGGCGGCGCTCGCATCAAGGTTCCGCTCGAAACAGGCTACGTGTACGTTGAAGATGGCATCCTTTCACCGGATGGACATTGCCGCGCCTTCGACAAGGACGCACGCGGAACGGTGGTTGGAAACGGGGCGGTCATGATCGTTGTGCGCCTTACAGGTTTGACCAGCAAGAAATCCGCCGTCATTTCACTCTCTTCCACGGAGACCAGGCCGAAACCGTAGTTCGATGCCTGGATCGCCAGGCAAACCTGGACGAAAAGGAAAATCATGCTGAAGTAGCCCAACACGGAGGATAAGTCCAGCCCGTCCATCCCGAAAGCGATCAGCAGTTCCCTCGGCATCTGGGCCATGGTTTCCGTCAGCAGCGCGGCGTCGGCCGAAAATGAAGAATACACGGACATAAACAGGAACAGCAGCGCAGTGATCGAAACGGACCATGTGATCACCGAACGCAGCTTTGCATTGAATTCGTGCCGGTAGATGTTCATGGCCGCTCCTACTCGTAGTAATGCATGAAGATCTCTTCAAGCGTGGGCTCTTCAATGGTCACATCAGAGATCTCTTTAGTGCCGATCAGTCGTGTGATGGCGTTGATATCGCCCTTATAGAAGAACTTCAGGGTGCCGTTTTCGTGGGTGAGATTGCTGACGCCGTCCATGGAAAACTGGCTCGCATCGAGACCGTTCGCCGTCACCTTGATCTTCTTATAGTTGTCCTTCTGCATCGTCTGGATGTCCTGTATGTTTATGAGACTGCCTTCTTTGATGATGGCCACGCGGCTGCACATTTTCTGCACCTCACCCAGTATATGCGAGGAGAAGAAAACGGTCGCCCCTTTGCTGTTCTCCTCACGGATGAGGTTGAAGAACTTCTGCTGCATGAGAGGATCCAAACCGCTGGTAGGCTCATCCAACACGATCAGCATCGGTTGGTGCAGCAGTCCCTGCACGATCCCAACCTTCTTTTTGTTCCCATAGGACAAATCGTCGATCCGGCGCTTCAAGTCCAGTTCCATGATTTCAGCCAATTCGTGCATGCGCGCGGTCGTATCATTTTGATAAAAGCTGGCGGAGTACTTGAGCAGATCGATGACTTTCATGCCCTCGTAATAGAAGACCTCCGACGGCAGATAGCCGATATCCTGCCGGATTTCCGGACCGAACTGGATGCAGTCTTTCCCGAAAATCTTCGCCGAACCGCTGTTTGGGTAAATCAGGGACAGGAATAACCGGATGGTCGTCGATTTTCCGGCGCCGTTCGGCCCGATGAACCCAAAAATTTCACCCTCTTCGACATTGAAAGAGACGTCGACGATACCTCTGGCCCGGGCACGTCCGTAATATTTGGTCAGGTTGTTGACTTCAATGATGCTCATTGAACATCTCCTTTAGTATTGATGTATTGATGCGGGATATGATTAAACCAGGCGTCCAGCGCCCCGGCGGAAAAGATGGCAAGTGAACCCTGCGGTGCGCCCAGAACGAGTTCGATCGCATATTCAGCTGCTGCGGCTTTCCGGGCAGCGGCAGCGGCCGGTTCTGTGTAGTTCTCAGGATGAAGCAATATATCTGTCAGGGTGTTCGAAAGCGATTCCATGATCGTCAGTGCGATTTCTGCCGCTTCGTCGATGTAAGGCGTGGAAAACACACCTTCCTCCGCTCCCTGGTAGACGATCTTCGCCAATTCCGGCGTGACCATTTTCAATGACTCCTCGCGCAACCTGTGCTGGAGCTGCACATTTTCAGGGCGCTGCAGTACACGGGCGAAAGCCAGCAGCTGGTCTTTGTGCTCGACCTTGAAATTATTGACGACGGTCAGTGCTTGGGACCATTTCCGGATGGCGTCCAGGGTCTGGTCGGCGACGATCTTGTGTAAAAGCGCAATGGATTGGGAGACTATCTCTTCCACCATCGCTTCCAGCACGGCCTGCTTCGATTCGAAGTAATAATAGAACGTGCCCTTCGCAACACCGATCGCGTCGACAATATCACCGACGGACGTATTCTCGTAACCTTTTGTGTAAAAGAATTGCTGTGCGCTGGCGATCAGCTCCCCCCGCCGCTCTTCAGGGTTTTTGACGATTCGCTTCAACTTGCCTCCAACAAACTGACTGACCGTCGGTCAGTCAGACTGGTCAGATTCTACATGACACCTGTCCGGCTGGCAAGTAAAATCAATATATGCTCGAACCGCCCCCCCTCCCCTACGAAAGCGTCGTCTCCTGCCTGCTCTCTGACTTCGGCGTGCAAGCCAGCGGTCTTAACTTCCTGCCTCTCGGCGCAGACCCGCATACTGCCGTCTACCGCGCTACCGCCGCGGACGGATCCGAGTACTTCGTGAAGCTCCGCAGCAGTAATTTTTTCGCAGCCTCGGTGATCATCCCTAAAGCGCTCCAGGACAGCGGGATCCGGCAGGTCATCGCGCCAATTCCAGCCAAAAACGGAGCCCTCTGGGCTGATCTTCCACCCTACCGGTTGATCCTTTTTCCGTTCATTGAAGGACAAAACGGCTTTGAACAGCCGCTTACTAATTCTCAATGGATCGAGTTCGGCGGGATTCTAAAGCAGCTGCACACCGCCGTGCTCCCCGAGCCGTTCAAGCAGGCTGTTCCCCAAGAAAACTTCGATACACGCTGGCGGCGACAGGTCGAAGTATTCCTGACCCGGATCGAGAACGAAAAGTATACCGAACCCATCGCGGCAGAAACAGCCGCTTTTCTCTGGTCCAAACGTACAGATCTTATCCGCCTGGTCAGGCATACCGACCGTCTCGCACAAAAGATGGCCTCCTGCCTGGATAACTTCATCCTCTGCCACGCAGACATCCACGCCGGCAACCTGCACATCACAAAGGACGGCAGTATATACATCATCGATTGGGATACGTTGATATTTGCGCCATGCGAGCGGGATTTGATGTTTATCGGTGCAGGTCTCGGTGGAGGCAGCCGGACGGCAGCGGAAGAATGGGATTTTTTCTTTCAGGGATACGGCCCTACCATGGTAAACCAGGATGCACTCACATATTACCGCTGCGACCGCATCCTGGAAGATATTGCTGTTTATTGTGAACAGCTTCTACTTACCGAAGACGGCGGTGCAGACCGCCCGCAGGGACTCAAGTACCTGAAATCAAACTTTTGGCCCGGAGGTACTATCGAATTGGCTTTTCAGCCCGCTTCGATCCGGTCAACCCCTTGAAACAGACATTACTCTATTTCTTCTTCTGGTGGGTGGGTGAATTTGCTCAGGTTCGTCTCCGCCGTCCAGTGCGCACCGTTCGGTAAGGTTGCCCCCCAAAAATCCGTGCCCTGCAGGTTGGCGCCTTCCAGGTTAGCACCTGTCAGATCGGCGTTGACCAGCCACGCCCCCTTCAAGTTCGCTCCCTTGAGATTAACCTCGCGGAGATTGGTCGATCTGGGGTTTTGACCATCCTCCAGGGAAACGGATCTGAGGTCCACTGCTTCTAAGTCGGCCCCGCTCAGGTTCGCTTTCTCAAGGTTTACCCCGCGAAGGTCTGCCCCAAGCATGCGGCTTTCACTCAGGTCGGTCCCCTGCAATTCGGCTTCGCGCAGTTTGATCCACCGCAGGTCGGAATTTCGCAGGTCCGCTTCCTTGATTTCTGCCCAACTGAGATCGGTTCCGGAGAATTGAATCCCGTGAAGATCGGCCCTGTTCAGTTTAGCCCACTGCAGGTTCAGATCTTTCAATTCAACTTCATGCAACCGCACGAGCGAAATGAGTTCTGCTTCGCCCAGAAAACGCACAGCCTCTTCCTTCCACTTCCCGTTCGTGATACGCAGGATTCTACGAGTATACGCATACGCGAGATCGACAATGGGATCGTCTGCGTTCGCTTTTCGTAGTCCTTTTTCGATCAGTAAGCTCATGCGGCTGAGATAAGTTTCAAGAGCGCGCTCTTCCTCACGGCTGGTTCTGGCAGCTTTATCCTGCTCCAATTGGCGGTTGTACATCCAATAAAAACCAGAGACCAGAACGACCGGTATGAGTAAAAGTTCGATCCAGTTCCACATCGGGATAGAGGCAAGAGTCCAGTCCGCCATCAGGTCTGCTGGTCCGAGTCCCCTTCGGATAGGATCAATAATGAATAAATAGAGTAGAAGCAAGACAACAAGGTACCATCTCCAGGACCGTAACGTGGATTGGATTTGCTTCCTGAGATTATTTAAGAACCGTAATCGGAGCCGATACATATTTACCACCTCATAATATTGCTCTTTAAATCCCGATACATCAATAAAGGAAACTCGCCGAAAGTCATTGACTCACAGGGTGGCTTAATTCGACGAATTTCAAACCGATCATCCGAAAATACCCTTTCAGATAGTTGAAAGATGATTTACTGATCACCGGGTAACATATTTATTTTATCATCGCGAAAAGATTGACGTTGCTCAAATGGTTGGTTTTAAATAGAAGTTAATTGACCACGCTCCTCCAGATCGTGATTCGCGAAATCAATCAAGAGGGTTTCGGCCCCCAACCTTTCAGATTTCTCTCAATCGTTTGTGCGTAACACACGGGAGTTACAGAATCGCTATACCGGCACCCAGTGCAGATCATCTGCCGCCAATTTGATCGAAAATCGAAATCCGGAATATCCAGCATATATATGGACACTTCCTGAGTGATCGACCGTCATCTCTTCGATCGATACACCATCCGAAAAGTGAGAATGCAGTTGCCACGTCCGGCCTTCATCCACTGAGATCAATACATGTCCATCTCGGGTTCCTTTGAACCTTCGAATTCCTGCCTGCACACGAGGTGGGCGTGCGAAAATATGCTGCAGGTTTACGACATCCAGGAAAATCGACGGAGTAATCAAGGCACTGATTTTAATAAATTCTCTTCTGTTCAAAATAAGTCCTCCTACAAATCAAGACAATTAATATTTCTCTCCTGCGCTACCTGCAGGACGACGATATTCGCGCTCACAAGGCTTAACGCATCGACCGGGGCATCAGGGAATAAAGAAAGGTCATACATGGTGCACTCGGCCTATTCCTGCTCTTTTCCAAGGAAAATAACTGGATTGCTGCTGTCCCCTGGGTATTCCGCAACGGGGAAAAATGGGAAGTATAAGGAGAACCTGGTGTAGTCCGGCTTGACGACGATCTGGGTCGAAGCACCTGTGCCGGTCGTGGCATCCGCGACGGTAAAGTTCACCGTGTAAGTGCCTTCAGACACGAGCACCTGGCCGCTCAACTGCCAGGTGCAGGCAACGCCATTTCCGGAAGGCGTGCAGCTCTCATTACCGACGCTCAGGTTCGAGAAGGCATCGTCCGAAATGGACAGGCTGGGCGAATCGACATCGCTTGCAGAGATGGTCACCGGCGTGATGAAGTCACTATAGAACACCGTTTGCGTGGACAAATCGGTTGAGACAACTGGGGGGTCGTCCACACAGTTGACTGTAATCTTTACCGTCGCTGAATTGGAGTCCTCGCGGCCGTCGTTGGCGTGATACGTAAAGGTATCTGGCGTTGTGTCGTTGCAATAGTTCAGGTCCGGTTTATAAGTAAATGAACCGTCGTTGTTAAGAGTCAA
>JBFGQG010000273.1:0-5571 GCA_041564295.1 Anaerolineales bacterium
CACCCGGTTCCGGGGATTTCTCCGAAACGGCAGATGAGACGGCTTCTTCCGCTTCTTCATGACGATGGCAGTTGCTCCCACTCACTTCCTTGAACATCTGGACAACATCTTTACCGCTCCGATCGCCGCGTTTGAGCAATTCTTGTGCGATCCGGTTGACTTCGTCCCAGTGCTCGTCGAGTAGTTTGCGTGTTTTTGCTTCAGCATCGCGCCAGAAATCCTGCATCTCGTCCTTGAAGATCAACATTGGATCGCCGCCAATGGGTGGTCCGAAGAAACCCTGGTGTGCAAGCGCCATCATGGCGTATTGAACCGAATTGAAATCACCGGAAGTACCGCTCCATGGTTCGTTATGGCGAAGCTTTGTAGCGACATCGCCGGCCAGGCTCACCATGATGTTGCGCACGATGAAGTTCAGCGGGTATGCATAGAGCTCGAAATTGTATGCAGAGAGGACGTAGCCGAGGGCGTTCGACCTGCGGATGATCGTCGTCCGCACAATTCGGCGTTCCGGCATCAGGTAAAAGCTTGCTACAGCGTGGCCTGCTTCGTGGTAGGCGATTTGCTCGCGCTGGTCTTCCTCCATCTCTTCGATCGGATTCTCGAGCCCCATGGCCTGTTCCTGGAATGCCAGGTCGATATCGCGTTGGCTGACCTTGTCTCGACCATCGAAAATTGCCATGCGGACAGCGTCTTTCGTGATCGCTGCCATGATCTGAGCAGGCGTGTATCCTGCTGTATCGCCAACGATGGCTTCGATATCGACCGAGTCATCGTGCGAAATCTTATTGAGGTAGTATTCGGTGATCGCGCGCCGGCCTGTGCGGTCCGGTGGTTCAACGGCGATCTTGCGGTCAAAGCGTCCGGGGCGGACGAGAGCGGGGTCAAGGCTGTCGGGCCGGTTGGTGGAGCCCATAAACAGCACGTGCCAGTCCCGTTTCGGGGGTGGTTTGCCCAGGATTTTGGAGGTGTACCAGGCGACGAATTTTTCCCAGCGAGTTTTCTCTTCGACGCCGTCCATTTCGTAGAGCAGTCGCGTCAGAGCGCCTGTGCCCCCGCCCATAAAACCGCCGCCGCCCATGCCGGTCTGGCGTCCACCCATTACGCCACCGCGCGATCCGCCGACAGCATCGATTTCGTCGATAAAAGCGATGCAGGCGCCGTACTCGCGGGCAAGTTTGCGGGCCTTGCGGATGAAAGCAATCATTTTCAGGACGTCAACACCCCAAAACATCGCTCGGAAACCGGAACCCTCGATTGAAATGAAGGCCACGTCAGCTTCGCCGGCCATGGCTTTGGCCAGAAAAGTCTTGCCGGTCCCTGGAGGGCCGTACAGCAGTATGCCGCTGACAAATTCGCCGCCCATTTTCTGGAACTGTGCGCGGTCTGCGAGGAGGCTGATCCACTGGCGGACGAGCTTCAGCAGGTTAGGTTGACCTTTGTAGTCTTCAAACGTGATCGATTTTGGGTCTTCTGGTTTGATGATTTCCGTTTTCGAACGCGCCATAAACCAGAAAATAGCAACGAACTGCAGGATTGCAAAGGAGAGCAGCAGCAGCAGCTGTCCGACGCGTCCGGCAACGACGAGTGTAGCATTCAGGCGCGCTGGCGAGCTCATCGCCCACGAGATGATGATCAACAGGGTGATCATCCACCAGGTTGCGCGCAAAAATCGGAAAATCTTGCGCAGCGGATGGTTGCGCTTCGCGCCGATCTCGCTTTGTTTCTTCGGCTGTTTCGGCTCCTGGATGTCCTTTTGATCCTGGGCTTGAACCTCAAGAATTTCTGAATCTCTTGGATCGCTGGTTTCAGCTGTCATGGCGTTCTCCTGACCGAAAAGCCTGCCGGTTATGGCCGGGTCGGGGCGATGTGTAGGTCGATTTTGATGCAGAAAGGACGTTAATATTAAAAAATATACCTTGTTAACACCTGCGAATCAAGCAGGTAACGCCCAGTCTTAAAGAATTCTCATTGGTGGCAGAAAACTCTCACCGTGATCTCATTTGACGTAAGCCTGCTGGCTGGTCGAGTCGTTTCGACTTTTCAGCACATGTCGGCATGGAGCACACGTGAGGAAGGATTATATACGGAGATGTCCTGACATTCGTCATGAAAGTATGAGGACAAATGTCTCTGTTTTTATTATGGAATTCTGAGAGAATCATCCCCAGGACGGAAAGTAGACAATGGGGGTTAGGCTTTCAGGAAGCGCGAGGGGGGAGGATGGCTTCCAAACAAGAAACCTGAAAAAAAGGGGGTCAACGACAGGTTGAACTTCCCACGGCCTCTGACTGGAGGCCGTGGCGGTTTTAATGAAACCGAACTATTTTTGGCTCTAATTCGAAGCGGAATTGGGTTGAATTCAGTATGATTGGGCTATGTCTGCCGGCAGCAAATATTCGATCAGGACTTACGATCTGACGAAGCGTTTTCCCATGGATGAGCGCCTGATGGGTCTCCTTCCGTCGAAGGTGCTGGCGCCGCCTGCGGTTGATGCAGTAAATATTTCGATTCAGCAGGGAGAATTATTTGGGTTATTGGGGCCGAACGGCGCTGGGAAGACGACTCTCGTTAAGATGCTGACCACACTTGTGGCGCCCACTTCAGGAACGGCGTCTGTCTGTGGTCATGATCTAAAGAACGAAGAGGCTATCAAAGCCTCGATCGGGCTTGTAACGACCGACGAGCGAAGTTTCTTCTGGCGGTTATCAGGCCGGCAGAACCTGAACTTTTTCGGCAAACTGCACGTCCTGGCAGATCTGGAAGACCGGCTGGAAGAGGTGCTTTCACTTGTCGGGTTAGAGTCCGCGGCGGACAGGTCGTTCAAAGAGTACTCTACCGGCATGAGGCAGCGATTGGCAATTGCGCGTGCATTGCTGCACAGGCCGCAGATAATGTTCCTGGATGAGCCTACTCGCGGGCTCGATCCGCCTGCCATCAGATCGCTGCACACACTCATTCGCGATGAATTGACCTCCAGCCAGGGAATGACGGTCTTGATGACGACGCATTGGCTTCATGAAGCTGAATCTTTATGCGATCGCATGGCGATCCTGCACCAGGGACGCGTCCGAGGTCTTGGAACCGTGACGGAACTGCGCGCAATGATCGGCGAGAGCAGTCGCTACCGTATTCGCGTCAGCAACATGAGACACGATTCGATCCATTGGCCTGAAGGAGTAAATGCAGCCCAGGACGGCTCATTCACGCTGCAAGCAGATAGTGGTGTCCTTGCCAGGACAATCGACGCGGTGCGGGCAGATGGCGGAACGATAGAAGCCGTTCAGCGCGAGGAAACGCCGCTCGAAGTCATCTTCGATCGCCTGCTGCAAGAAGCCGTGGCACCCCAGAATGCAGGCATACTGCCTGAGGAAGGCACAGCCGCAGAAAGCACTTCACAGCGAAAAGCGCCTTCGTTCAGGCGCGTAGCTGCTGCGTTTTTGCGCAGGGATTGGGAATCAGAGAAAAGCTACCGGCTGGCGTTCATGATGAGTTTCGGAGGGATTTTCTTTTCCGCCGCTGTGTTTTTCTTCATTGCTCAATTGATCGACGAAACCGCGGCTCCGTACATTGGAGATTATGGCGGCAGCTATTTCGCCTTTGTACTGATCGGGATCGCACTCCAACGCTATTTCAGCGTCGGGTTGTACGGTTTTGCAAATGCATTCCGCAGTGCGCAGACGACGGGCACCCTGGAAGCGATGCTTGCGACACCTGCCCGGCTGTGGCAGATTGTCGTTTCTTCGTCGTTGTGGAGTTATGGGCTCGTCAGCCTTCAGGTGGTCCTTTACCTCATCATCGGGGCGATGTTCCTTGGTGTGGACCTGAACGCCGATCTTCCTGCTGTGCTCCTTGCCGCGCTACTGGCTGTTGGGGCTTTTGCTGCACTCGGTGTGCTATCGGCGAGTTTTATTATGGTCCTGAAGCGGGGCGACCCGGTTTCGGTGGCCGTCGGTGCGATTTCTACGTTCTTTGGCGGTGTCTATTTTCCGGTTGACCTGCTGCCTGCCTGGTTAAAACCCATTTCTTCTTTGATTCCAATGACTTACGGCCTGCGCGCACTGAGACTCTCGCTACTGCAGGGCGCAGGTATCCGTGAAATCCGCAGCGACCTGATCGCCCTGGGAGCCTTCGCGTTAATCTTACTGCCAGTAGGATTGCTGACCTTCCGAAGCGCGGTTCGAAGGGCTAAAGTCGACGGGAGCCTGACTCACTATTAAAAAGGAAACGCCCCACAAACGTGGGGCGTAACTTTTTGAACTGAATTCGAGATAATCAATCTCTGCGAATGTTAGCCTGGATTCGGCTTTCACGGATCAAAATGAAGGCGATTCCGCCGAGGAGGACGAAAATCGAGAGCCAGATGTAGGGGTGGATCCCACCCGGGCTCTGCGCAGCCAGTTTCTCAAGCGTGATGGCCGTCGGTCCCAGGAGCCGGAAGTTGACGGTCTTGTCACCACCACCAGCGGTAATGCGGGCCTGTGGGTTGCCGGACCAGACCGGATCGCCGGGTTTGTAAACGACCGGGTAAATTTCGGCGAAGAAGCAGATTGAACCGCTTGCCGGGAGTTCACAACCACCAGTCCCCGGTGCTACGCCGGGGGCGCACTTATCGAGAACATCGTTGTTGTTGACATCCAGGTCGAGGAAAATGGTCGTGACAAGTTCGGTCTTGCATGTGTTGTTTTGGCAATTTCGCAGCTCGTCAATTGCGAGGACTTTGAAATTGAAGCCGCTTGTGCCTGTATTTGGTGCGAGATTCGAATCCCATGGGGCGAGCACCGCCGGCCGGTTTGCTGGAAGGCGGGTATCGACGTTCAGATCTGCGTTAGTGAATGTGCCACTACCATTAAGATCGCAGTCAATCAGTTCCCAGGAATCTGAATTATTAAAGGCCAGCGCGCCGTTTCCGACCGCTTCACGCGGGATGCCCAGTTCCATTACCCCTGCGAACTTTTCATACTGCTCGGGCGGTGAATTTGTAGGATTGTCATCGTTATCGATTGGGCAATCAACCAATTTGCTCGGGTTTGCCTTTACTTTCTGACACATCGTAAACACAGGCGTGGAGTTTTTCCGGTCTGAGGCGTTGTCAGTGTAATAGTAGTCATCGTTATCGAAACCCAGTTCGTGAATCACGTGCGTGGCTTCACCGTCCAGTTCAAGGAATACCAGGCTGTTCTTATATTGTGGAGGAGCCGTGTCAGACAGTGCATAAAACACGGATGTCGCTTTCAGGTCGGCGGCAGCGGACTGGACAACACCGAACAAAACGATTACGACGAGTAAGGTGGATAGAATTCGGATAAGGTGCTTGCTGTTCATAATATTTACTCCTTGGGCGCTCCTACGCCAGTGCAATGATATAAAAAATAATATTAATATTATATAAAACGAGATATCCGAAACCAAATTAAATATTCTAACAAGCGTCCGTACATTTCACAAAAACTCTTTTTTACGCAACCTTCACTAAATTCTTGCAAAAAACGCTCCACAATTGTGGAGCGTTTTTTGCAAGAATTTAGTGAAGGTTGCGTAAAAAAGAGTTTTTGTGAAATGTACGGACGC
>JBFGQG010000274.1:0-5568 GCA_041564295.1 Anaerolineales bacterium
CATTGATACATTCGATGATGGACTCTGCCTGTTAGACGAAAAAGCGATTATGTCCGAGGTTCCTTGATCGGCAGAAAGTAAAATATTCTCCTGACCATGCAGGGAAACATTGCATGACGGACATCACTGACCTGCATGTCTTGCATGATCGAGCCTGGTGTAATCGGCGATGAATAGGATTGAGGAATCTCTTTATTGGTTCATTCGCGAATTCATCTGCGAATGAAACGAAAGAACATTCGATTCCTTGTCGCAGGATAAACCCTTCGGTTACGCGTTTCACTATTCCTGCAGTGACTGTTTCTCGTAAAACTATTATTCATTCCAACCGAAAGTACTTACCCGGCACCAGGTTGCTAATCTCCGGCGGACTTTCCTGACGGCACGCGACCCGGTATTTCTTCGTCGATTCTCACGCAGAGCTTTAACTCGGAATCGCCCCAAATTGCGGCCAATTCTGATATAAACTTCGACTGCGACCGAGCCCTCTGCATCGAGCTGATTTTGAAGCACGGAAAACGCCCTGCGGCTGGCGTGGCGTGATAAATGTATGCTCTACAAAGCAAATGAGCTGGATTTTGTCGATCGAGGCCGCAATTGCAGCAATGCTAAACAAACGACCTGCCTGATCGGTCTGGACATGTGGGCATCGGTACCAATCAGGGTTGATATTTTGAAGGTATAAATAACGTTATGCGGAGACGAGGACTGGTGTTCATGTTCAAGATAGCCGTTCTGGCCGGGCTGCTATCGGTGACGAATGTACTCGCTAGTGATGGAGATGTGGACTACTCGGCGCCCTACATTACAGTCGATCCGGAGACGGGACAGCTTATCACCGTGAATCCGGGTCCCCGCCTCAAGGTTCATCCGCCTGTTACTTCCGACCCTACCGTTGACGTTGCGGCAAATTCGCTCGATGCGCCGAGCACTGCGCCTCAGGACATAGCGGCGGGTAATGCAAATCAACAGCCCGGTTTATTTTCTATCGTATCTACAATTGCCACTGTGATTCTTATTTCAGCAGTTATTCTGGTTTTCAGAAGCGGCAAAAAGCGAAAGACTGCGTCGGCTTCATCGATGAATCAGCTGAGACAAAACGGTTCATCGTGAATCAGACATGCGTCTGACCAATGAGGGGTAAATTAATAATGAAACCAACAAATCTTTTTCGGACGTTAACGCTGTCGACTATTTTCGCTGTGTTGATTGTGTTTGAAGTCAGTGCACAAACCGACTCGGTTCCGATGGATTTGGTCGTGTATCCGTCGACTATAGTCGTCAATGGCAATATTGTCACAATGGATAATAAGGAACTTCTCTCGGCCGATCCGGGCACTATCGTTGAAGCAATTGTAATTCGGGACGGGAGAATTTTTGCAACGGGAAGCAGCCAGGCGATGATGCGATTTGCCGGGCCGGACACCCGAATCATCGATGTCAAAGGTAAGACCGTCATTCCGGGAATCATCGAGACTCACGTGCATCCAGAGAGCACAATGAATGCGGTTCGACTCCTCGAGAGCGAGCGCGATGCGTACTCGCTGATACCCGGGATACACACCGCAATTCTGCTTCCGAGCAACGATCCCGCCGACACTTACGCGAAGATACGGGAGCTTGTTAACAAATTTCCGCCTGAACCCGGTGAATGGGTGCACATTCGCCTGATCGAAAACGAGGAGACTGATTATCCCGATATTGGATCCCTTACCAACGGGATTTATAGCGATTTGTTTACTTTGGGAGAGTTTAGCAAGGTCATCCCGAATAACCCGGCCACACTGAGCAGTGGCACTGGTCCGAGTGCGATCATGCAGCCGGGGCTGGTTGTCAGAGTTCGGATAGCAGCGGATGGAAAAAGTCAGATGGAAGCTCTAAGCGTTCCTCCCAATGCGATGAGCGGACTTTGGCCCGATGGCAGCGTTGCTCCGGGAGCCGATGAGTTCCAGGAATTATTCGCGATGAACGCTGCGGTCGACAGACAGGATGCATTTCATTCTCACATCGAACAGGGATGTGGATTTGCCGAACTCTATCCCCATCATATGCAGCACTGCAGCCACAGGAACTTGCTACTCAATCAAAAAGGCGTGGATGAAACTCTTGAGGTCTGGCCAGGATTCACTCAGGCGGCCAATGATGTTACGGGCTTGAGTGATATTGGGCGAGAGGGTGATCGAGGCATAGTCGGCGGCGTGTTTCAGGAAAGCTCTGCGTGGGAACGGACTTTGTTCCCGGCCAGAATGCCGAGAAGTCTGACCGCAACTCTGATGGAGGAAGCGTTAAAGCTATACACCACGGCTGGCGTTACCATGATAGCGTCCAGTGTCGAGCTCGGCACGTCCATGACCGCGGTATACGACGTCCTCAGGAAGTACAACCGCTTGCCCGTACGCTGGGGATACGGATTCGAAATGTTCCGAAGCCCGTTGCTTTATCCGACGAACGCACTGCTTGTCGTAGAGTTCGGGTCTCACCATGGCACTCCCAGGGTTAATGAATGGTTCTGGCCCATGGGCATCACGGACGGCGGTGTCGGCGATTCGCGGCAGGTCGCGTGCTTTGGCAGCGATCTACCTGGTCCGGCCCTGCTAAAGAACAGGGAACTATGCTGGGACCCTGACGCCTATCGGATCAAGAAAGTATTGCAACCCGCGCTCAAAGCCGGCTGGCGTCCCTTTAGCCTGCATTCTTTCGGCAGCGAAGCTTTCAGAAAACATGTTGCGTGGATTGAAGAGGCCCGTCGCGAAGGCGGTATGTCAATGGATGAAATACGGGCCTTGAGAATCGGTTTCGCGCACGGCGGTGCCGTCGGCAAGATCCCGGAGGTCATTGCGTTAATGAAGCGTTACAACCTGTACATACCATTGCAGCCCAATGACATAGCGAATTCTCTGAGACAGGTCAGGCGCTATGGTCCTGAAGGTCTGCAGTTTCTCGCCCCAACAAAAACACTTATAGAGGCAGGCGTGAACGTCGTGGGTGAAACCGAGTACAGCAGGCCGCGTCCTGACATCTACTTCAATGCCCTGGATCTTTTCGTTAACAGAAATATCAGGACTGCAGATGAGCCCCGCGAAGCCGGTGAAATCGTCATGCCGGAAGAGGCGGTCAGCCGGGCTACTGCGCTGCGACTATATACCACGCGGGCTGCAGAATGGCTTTTCGCCGAGGACCTTGCGGGCAGTCTGGAACCGGGCAAATTTGCCGACTTCACCGTAATTGATCGGGATTACTTTCAGGTTCCGCAGAACGAAATTCTCGATAATAAGGTCATTATGACGGTTGTCGGTGACGAGATCATCTACGAGGATCCAGAGTGGAAGGCGGACATCAGGGTCGGCCAGGTGGCATCCAGGTAGCCAATCTGCAGTATCGAGAATTTCTGTCAGGCAGTTCCAATAATGCCATGGGACGCCTAATGCCTGTCGAGAATTCTGGTGGGTAACCAAGGATCGTTACAGATAAACGAACGTCATCGCTCTGCAGGCGACAACGCAAAAATTCCTGGAAAAATAGAACCTGCTCGACGTTGACGAGAAGAACTAATTCTGCTGGAAGGATCCCAATCTGGTGTTGGCGCGCAAACAGCTGCTTCTTGAAATTCAGCGAAGACCTGTAACCTTCGTACCCGGAAAGAAAGTGCTGAGTATTCTGCCCGGAGACTGGACCAGCCCCTTAGAGGGCAAGGGCTACGAGCCATTGGGGTACCGGGATTTTAAACTCGGTGATGATCCGCGTCGGATAAACCTTCCTGCAACCACAAGCCGTGGTCAACCTACGATTATTTCACGAGCGGCATTGCGCGAATTCAAGATAATGGTAGTGATCGATGACTCATATTCGATGAGAATGCGGCAGAAATGGGACATTCAGATCAGGTTGGCGGCACTGCTTCTGTATTCTGCGTTGCAGGCGGAAACATCGTTCGGTTTCGGCATTAAAACCCAAACCGGCATACGCAGCTTGGGTCTGGGAATCGGGTCACGTCACTTTTATCATTTGTACCGCAAATTGTGGAACTTGCTATCAGGGGAAACGGCAGACACCGCAAAGGGTCGTGAAGTGCATTTGAGTCGATGCCTTCCGCCGAACGCCATGCTGCTATATTGTTCCGATTTCCTTGGCAGCGATGGAGAAATTGTTGCGGTACGCAGACTTTCGCGCGCGGCTCGGCACTTCGATTTTGTACCAATCATCATACAGGACGAGTTGGAGTATAGTTTTCCGAAGATATCTGCGAGCACACTGATACCGTTTATCAACCCTGAAACCGGCCTCGGCCAGGAGGCCTGGATCACGCCCGCGATCGCGCAATCGATCCGTGCCGTGCATGAAGCGCGTTTCGAAGAACTGACAGAGCTGTTGAGTCGACATGGAGTTCGTCCATTACACCTGACTTCGGTAAACCTCGACACGATCAGCGCGCATCTCGATCTCTACTTTCGTCGTCGAAAAGGCACCCACGCTGCGTGACGGACCCACGCTGACGCTATGACAATGTTTACGAGCAAACTTGCATCGATCACATTCGCAAGTCCGGTACTTATTCTTGTAGTCGTTCCGCTCGCATTATTGCTCCTATTTCAGCTGTTTGTTCGAAATTTGGATGGAGCCGTTCGAATCGCTGGCCTGGAGTATCTGGACAGAAGAAAATGTATTGTCGGGAAGTGGCGGAGAGTGGCACGAATCACAATTCGAAGCGTCCTTGTTATTGGCCTTGGTATTCTCTGGGCGGGACCGGAATATTACTCGACAGATCCATTGTTTGAACGCAGCTCACAGGTCTTGAGCAAAAAATATATCGTTGCTTTTGACATGTCACCATCCATGAATTTACCGGCAGATTTCAAGGGATATGGAGACCAGGAATTAAAGGCCGGAGACGGCGGCTTGACACGATACGAGATGGCGCGTGATGCTCTGTTTGATTTTCTGGATCGATTCAAGGGAGAACGATTTGGATTGATACTATTTAGCACGGAACCATTTTTTGCACGCTGGCCGACCGTTGAGACGGACACCAGGTTTTCCGAGGTTCTGGAAAGTATCCGGCGGGGTTCAGGCACTCAACTACAGTCCTTTTCTTCTCTGACCAATACCGATAAAGCACTTGCTATGGCGCGCGATGCGTTCGGAGACGAAGACGGCGCAATCATTCTGATTTCCGATGCCGAAGACGACCTGGAGAATCTGGGTACGGCAGTGCGCGAAATACGCAATGCCGATATCAGGCTGTATACGATTGGAGTTGGTATTTCCGATGAAATAATTGCGGCATTATCCGATCAGTTTTCCCGAGACCCTGGTTTCCGAATCTTTCGTGTCGATTCAAAGGAAGAAATGGAAGAAGCTTATGCGCTGGTGGGCGATGTAGAAGCGTCTCCGCAGTTTGCTGACGACAAGAAATCATATTATTCCGACCTTCGCTGGCTTTCGTCACTGACGCTGATTGCATTGACAGTTATCGTCATTTGTATCAGTGAAACGCGACTGCATCGGTCTTTAATTTCAGGAGTGAATTTGATCGGGAAACAGAAGAAGAAATATGGGATTTGATAACCC
>JBFGQG010000275.1:0-5565 GCA_041564295.1 Anaerolineales bacterium
ATCACAGCACTTTCCGTATCGGCTGGCGGCAGCTCCTCCGTGCCGATCTCAAGGAGGAAGTCTGCCTGCGTTTCCGGTGGTGTGCCGAGATTATTCATAACCGCTTTTGCTGGATCCGGTTCAGCGCTCGTTAGCCATGGGTGGCCCATCCCTTCGCGTTGGGTGACGTATGCTTCTGCGACTGCTCGCGAGAGGTTGCGCATGTTTTTAAAAAATGCCTGGCGTTCGGTCACACCGATAGCACCGCGCGTATCCAGGATGTTGAACGTGTGGGAAAGTTTCAGGACGTGGTCGTGCGCCGGTAAGACCAGACCGTCGGCTAATGCCGTGCGCGCTTCGGCTTCGTAAAGCCGGTACATCTCGTGCAGGCGCTCGACGTCAGCGGCGTCGAAGTAGTAGCGGCTGTGCTCCAATTCTTCGATTTTTCTGATTTCGCCGTACTTCACGCCTTCGGACCATGGGATTTCCCACGCCGCATCGACATTGTGCAGCGCGATCGCTATCCGTTCCAGACCATAAGTGATTTCCACTGAGACAGGTTCGAGCGGCATACCGCCGGCCTGCTGGAAATAAGTGAACTGGGTGATCTCCTGTCCGTCTAACCAGACCTCCCATCCAAGCCCCCAGGCTCCCAGCGCAGGCGATTCCCAGTTATCTTCGACAAAGCGGATGTCGTGCTCGCGCAGATTGATCCCGATTGCTTCGAGCGACTGCAGGTAGATTTCTTGCGGATTACCGGGATCGGGTTTCAAAATGACCTGGAACTGGTAGTGCAGTTGGAAGCGATTGGGGTTATCGCCATAGCGGCCGTCGTCCGGTCGGACGGACGGTTCGACATAGGCGACTTTCCAGGGCTCCGGACCGAGAACCCGAAGCGAGGTCGCGGGATTCATCGTGCCCGCACCGACCTGCGAATAGTACGGCTGCCAGATGACACAACCGCGATCCGCCCAGAAATGCTGCAGTTTAAGGATGATCTCTTGAAAATTCAATGGCATGTGCAAAACTCAATAGGTGGATTAACAGCCCGTGTAAACCGGCTGATTGTGCAAAAAGGTATTATATCTTATGCACGTGGGAAGACGCACGTCGCACGTCAATTATCCGCCGGCAGCACCTGCACTAACGCAGACACGATCCACCCATCCCTGCCGTCCGGAATGATGATGTGCCACCAGGCGACGACGTCCAGCGTAATTGTGTCTGGAAGAATTTCAACGACTGTGCCGTTCGGCAGTATCGTGATCGTATCACCCAGCGGTTCGGTGCGGACGCGGGCGCCGTCGAAGCCAGGCACATTGATCACGCCGAAGACGGGCGTGGGGGTTGGCGTCGGTGGGACCGGGGTGTTTGTTGGAGTCTGGGTCGGAGTAGGAGTCAGCGTGGGTGTCAGTGTGGGGGTTAACGTAATAGTCGGTGTGAACGTCGGCGACGGAGTGGGCGTCAGCGTAGGGGTGGGTGTCGGCGAAGGCGTGTATGTCGGAATTGCCAGCTGTGCCCGCACGGCTATGCCTGCACCGGCGAAACCGAATGCGAGGAACAGTGCAACGAGAACAATTGCCGTGCTCAAAGAATATCCCAGGATGGAGGGCGGCCGGTAGCCCATCATGAACAGGATGACTACGCTGGCAATCGTGGCAGATAACCAGTGCAGCGCAAATACCAGGAGCGCATCCGGCCACAGAAAGGCAACCTCGCTGGAAATCCCAAAACCGGCCGTCGCCAGTGGAACGTACAGCATATAAACCAGGGCAACACTCGGCAGCAGGGCTTTGCGGTTGTCACGGGCCAGCCAGTAAGTCGCTAAAACAGATCCGAAAACAACGAGCGCGAAATTCGGCCAGAGCAGCCTGGCAAAGAAGCGCGATTGCAGGAATAGCGTTTCCGGTGGGGGGTAGAAGTTGGCAGAGATCCAACCTCCAACAAGACCTGACAGAAAAACAAGCAGTGCACCAATCGCGAATCCTGCCAGCGAGCGCCCGAAGAGTTGAAAAGACCCGAGAACGGCGCTGAGCGAAATCCCTACGATGGGAGACATCAATGGCGATACAAGCGCACCGAACAACAATAATGCCGGCTGGTCCAGTACCAGGCCGGCCGAGATCACAACACCTGTCAGTAATGAGAAAATGAAAAAGTCGAATGTGGGTGCGGCGCGGTGGACCAGGTTGCGAAAATAAGAGTCTCGTTCGTCTGCATTCAAAGGTACCAGCATCCGGCGAGCTCGCCGGCGCCGTGCCGGAGGAAGTTTTTCGGGGTCGTCGGGTTCTGCCGAAGTCTGAGGGAGGGTCATGGCGATATTATAAATTAGAAATGTGGCCTTATAATTGGGCTGGCATAAAATAGCCCAAATGACTGCAAAGCAGAAAAAATCTTAACCGGAGCGCTATGTCCAAAACCCTGCGCCTCAACCTCTTCTTATTCGTTGTAATTACCCTGATTTCCGGCTGCGGCGGGTCACCCGACCCTATCGATCCCACGCAGGACCCGGATACCGTCATTTCTACCGAACTGCCGACACCCATTCCGACCGATCCGGAACCGACGTCGACGACCCCGGCGCCTCTTGTCATTGTCCTGGCTTCCGATCAAACCGATGTTGCCTTGAAAACCGCTGTGGAAGCGCAGGTATCCGAACTGGCCGCAGCACGCGGCCTGCGATTTCAAATCCGGCAGGAGATGTCGGCCGGCGAAGTTGAAGCTGAGGCAGATTACGTCGTCGCGCTCCCACCGCAGACAGATTTCAATTCCCTTGTTTCTGGGGCACCGTCCGTCCGTTTCTTTGCCGTCGCGATCCCGGGCGTCGAACCGGCGGACAACCTGGTCCTGATCCAGACTGACGCGAATTCAGCGGAGGTCGAGGCCTTCATGGGCGGCTATATCGGCGCGTTAATCACGGGGGACTGGCGGATTGGCATCATCACAGTCGAGGACGGCGGCGAGCAGCTTCGTTTCGACGCATTTGAAAACGGCATGCGTTTTTTCTGCGGGCTTTGCAGGCCACAATATGCCCCATTTTATGCATACCCGTTCAAACTCAGCCTGCCTGCCGGAGCAAGTGACGTTGAGTGGCGGGCGCTGGCCGAATTTATGCGCGACCGGTTGGTCAGCACCGTATACGTCAGTCCCGGCGCAGGCGGCAGTGATATGCTTTCGACATTGGCATCGTTGAATGTAAATATTATCGGCAGTACACCCCCATTGCCCGGCCTGGAGTCCAGTTGGGTCGCATCACTGCGTTCTGAACCGACCTCAGCTTACGCGGAATATCTCCCCCGGTTTTTGGACGGCGAAGCAGGGTTAACGGTTACGGTCCCCATTGAAGTCACCGACATCAATGTTCAGCTTTTCGGCGCCGGAAAACAGCGCCTGGCTGACCAGACGTTGGCCGATTTGCTCGGAGGATTCATTTTGCCGGGCAATGTGCCTTGAAAGCACATTCCTGTTGAATTGACTTTTATAAGAACACCCTACAGGAACTTGTGATTTATTGCTTCTCTTGTAATATCCCGTTATACTTACCGTTATCGTCTGCATGACGCTATTAGCGTTACTGCTCACATCAAACAATAGGAGGATTCAATGTCCCGACGAAATTTGTTTATCTTTTCTCTCTTGGTGATCGTTGCCCTCGCCCTCGGCGCCTGCCAACCGGCTGACACCGGTGAGGCAGACTGCTCTTCAGCAGATTTGCTGTGTGTTGGTCTCGTGACCGACGTCGGCGAGATCGACGACAAGTCCTTCAACCAGTCCGCCTGGGAAGGCGTAGTGCGTGCAGAGTCTGAACTTAGTGCAAAGATCGACTTCATCGAAACCCAGGATGCCAAGGACTATGCCGCGAACATCGGTCTATTTGCTGACCAGAATTACGATGTGATCGTCACAGTCGGTTTCGCCATGGGTGAAGCGACAGCTGCTGCCGGTCTCCAATACCCGAACATCAACTTCATCGGTGTCGACCAGTTCCACACCGGTGAACCCGCCAATGTCGTCGGCCTGCTCTTCCCAGAAGACCGAGCTGGCTTCCTGGCAGGTGCCCTTGCTGCGATGATGTCCAAGAGCGGCACCGTGGCTGCAGTCCTCGGTACCGACCTGGTTCCGCCCGTCGTCGCTTTCAAGGAAGGTTATGAGAACGGGGCACGTCACATCAACCCCAACATCAACCTGATTTCGACCTACCATCCCGGAGGCCTGGATGTGGCGTTCACGGATCCCGAATGGGGCGCCGCAACCGCCCGCCAGGCGATCGACCAGGGTGCTGACGTCGTCTTCGGCGCCGGCGGCAAGACCGGCAACGGTGCTCTGCAGGAAACTGCAGGTGTATCAGGCGTTTTCTGTATCGGTGTTGACACAGATCAGTGGGAGACTCTCCCTGAGGCGCATCCGTGCCTGATCTCCAGCGCCATGAAACTGCTGACGCCAGGCGTATTCTCCCTGATCCAGCTGCATACAGAAGGCAACTTCCCGGTTGGTAACCACTTCGGCGATACGGGTCTGGCCCCGTTCCATGACTTCGACAGCATGGTCCCGCAGGAAGTGAAAGACACCCTGACTGACCTCGACAGCCAGCTGCGCGACGGCAGTCTCTCCACCGGCTACAACCCCGGCGGATAGTTTTTTCTAAAATTTCATAAGAAAATGCCTGCGGTTTGCACCGCAGGCATTTTTATTTTTTTGAACAAGATCAAGAACGCCTTTTATACCCCGAAGATCTACCTCGCGACCGGCTGAATTGCCATTCGAAGCAGGTTTCGTGGTTTAATAACCGATGGAACGCAGTGGAAAATGAGTAATAGAAAAATCAGGGGGCTTTCTTAATGCATAGCAGAAAGACTGAAACAAGCTTTACCGATCCGCCCAAGCCATGTAAAATTAGGGCGCTAAGGACTAAAAGGCGATTATGGCGCAGATCCAATCCAGCAAAACTTCCTCCCCCTTATTCTTCCAAATTCGTGCAGTCTGGCGTGCGGTCAGCATCCCGTTAACAGCAGTATTGCTCGCAGCCCTGATCGGTGCTGTGATCTTGATTTTCTCAGGGGTCAATCCTTTGGCTGCCTATAGCGCCCTGATTGATGGGGCCTTCGGTTCTGCAAATACCCTGAACCGGACCCTGGAAAAAGCCACCCCGCTGCTGCTTTCCGGATTGGCCGTTGCATTCGCTTTCAAAGCTGGTTTGTTCAATATCGGCGCTCAGGGGCAGTTATTACTTGGCGCACTTGTCTCCGCGTGGCTGGGTTTCGCTATCAAGGGACTGCCGCCGATCATTCATGCGCCGCTTGCGCTGCTCGGGGGTGCGGTCGCAGGGGGTCTTTACGGCGCCATACCCGGTGCCCTCAAAACCTTTACCGGCGCTCACGAAGTCATCACGACGATCATGCTCAATTACATCGCCATCAACATCACTGATTACATCGCCGATGGCCCGTTTAAAGACCCGACTCCCGGGAACGTCGTTGCCAGAACGCCGATGATCCTGGACAGCGCCCGCATTGGAGAATTAGGCGTGTTCCCGGTCGGTTTTATTGTTGCAGTTCTGGCGGCGATCGGCGTCTGGTGGCTGCTCTG
>JBFGQG010000276.1:0-5564 GCA_041564295.1 Anaerolineales bacterium
CTGTTTGAGAACACTTCAGCTGCTTCCAGGCACCTGTGGACCATCTCCCCCCAACTCACGACGGTTAACTGCGTTCCATCCTGCAGGACAGCCGCCTGCCCAAAAGGTAGAAGATAATCATCTCCAGGGTACGGCCTGCGTGAAACCGCCGAGTCGTACAGCGCCCGATGTTCCAAGAATATGGTGGGATCAGCGCCGCGCAGCGCTGTTCGCAGAAGCCCAACTGCATCCGCTGCGTTCGATGGGACAACGATCTGCCAGCCCTGCATATGCGCGAAAACCGCTTCGTCACTCACGCTGTGCCAAGGATCGCCCGTTTTCCTGCTGAATCCGAACGGAATACGCACCACCACGGGGACACTGAACTTCCCCGCTGTCCGCCATCGGACCCAGCCGGTATCGTGCATTTGTTCGTATGCCGGGTCGGCATATTTCCTGAACTGGATCTCAGGCACTGGCCGCAGGCCCGCCAGCGCCAGGCCCTGCGCACGGCCCATAATACCTTCTTCGGAGAGTGAGGTGTCAAACACCCGGTCTTCACTGAATTTTGCCTGCAACCCGAGCGTCACACGGTGGACGCCTCCGCGTGGGCCGACATCTTCTCCGAAAACCATCATTTTCGGTTCTTTTTCAAGCTCAAATTCGAGCGTCCGACGGATCGCTTCCCCCATATTGATCCGCCAACCATCTGCTGCAGCCGGCACAGCAGGCTTTCTTACGGTGACCGGTTCCCGGAATAAGTGCAAATGCACACCGTCTAGATCGGGGCCGGGCAGTTCCAGCGCCTCTGACAGGGCTGAACGCACCTCCGTCTCAACTTCAGCTTTGAGCCTTGTCCAATCCACCTGCCCATCGAGAAAAGCCTCCAGGTTCGAGACCGGATCGCGGGACCACTCTTCCTCTATTAACGCCGCGGATTTATAAACCGATTGGTCTTCACCGTAGGTGTGCCCTGTCAGGCGCGGCACCCGCAGCCGTAAAAGCACAGGGCCATTACCGTTTCTGGCGTGGGACACTGCCTCAAAAATTTTCGCAGGCGTTTCATTCGGGTCCGTTCCGCTCCCGGTGATGATCTTCAAATTTTGAAAACTCGCAAGGTTGCTTGCAATATCGCCGCCAGGCGTCTGGAAGCGGCCTGGCACCGAGATGCCAAAACCGTTATCTTCAACGAAAAAGACCATCGGCAGCTGCTGTGTTGTCGCGATCGTCAGTGCGGCCCAGAATCCATTCGAGGCGACAGAGCCGTCCCCGCCGAGTGATACAGCAATTGCGTTTGCCCAACTTTCATCACCCAATACTGCAGCGTGGTAACGTACAGCCTGTGCCCAACCCGCGGCAGGGGTGTATTGCGCACCAACATCTCCAGAGGACGGCAACACGGTAGCCCTGCCGTCACGTCCCTGCATCGAATACACAACGCCGACGTCGCGGCCTTCCGACGGGGAGCCAGTCAGCGCCATATCCGCTGCGAAAGCCTCACGCGGAGTCAGTCCACTCGCCAGCATAAAAGGCCGCGAGCGATAATAAACGCCTGCTCCGTCATGTCCCTGGCCGAGCGCTAATCCAAAGAGGACCTGTGCCAACTCGTGGCCTTTCGATGAGAATTGATAGGTGATTTTCCCCACGGGAACGAGTTCGTTTTCTTCGATCTCGTCAATTGTACGCGCGGTCAGGACAAGCTTAGCAACTTCATGCCAGTTGAGGTTGTGTATATCCATTGGCCGTGATCTCAATCCACGAGATCGACGTAGATGCGTTTATTGATCTTCCCCTTGCTCTTGTAGTCCACGACCTTTAATTTACCCACTTCGGAAGTGTTCATGACATGTGTGCCGCCGTCCGCCTGGAGGTCGAGACCGACGATTTCCACCGTTCGCACTTCCTTGATCCCCTCCGGCAGCAGATTTATCTTCGTACGAATGAGATCCGGTATCTGGAATGCTTCCTCGCGAGGAAGGATATTGACCCTGACGTTGCGCGCCGCTTCGACCTCGCGGTTGATGGCCGATTCAATGGCCTCTACCAGTTCTGCCCGCATCGTTTCGAACTCGAAATCCATCCTGCCTTTCAACGGATCCATATTCCCGCCGGTCACCGAAGCGCCGTAGTCCCGAAAAATCACACCACACAGGATATGCATGGCCGTGTGCGTGCGCATGAGATTGTAGCGGCGTTCCCAATCCAGCTTTCCGATGACGAGTTCACCGGTGCCTGGAAGTTCACCGGGAGTCTCGAGGAGATGGAGGTAATTTCCACCTATGCGTTTCGCCTGCCGAACAACCAGTTCATGATCACCGACAACCAGGGTCCCGGTATCGGCAGGTTGTCCTCCTCCTCCGGGATAAAATGCCGTCCTGTCCAGGACGACGCCGTGGTTATCGACATCGACTTCAGTCACAACGGCCTCAAATTCCCGCAGATACGAATCGGTCTGGTAGAGAAGTTCGGTCATGTATTATCCTTTTATCTAAAGATTGGATTTCAGCTAATTGTACCTAAAATCAAGATCAGGATTCCTGCCCCGGCAAACCCGAAGATGATACCGGTGAACAAACCCGCGATTCGTTGGACAGCCGGAACACTGTCCCAACCGAGGAGCGTCCCCAGGGCCGGAAAGCCGATCCCGGCTGCGCTGATCATCCAGGGTTCGCGCGATCCAGCAAGGAGCCATGCAGCCACACCGGCGAGCAGCACGCCGATGATGCCTCCCTGTGCTGTCCGCTTACGCCCTTCCAGGCCATCGACATAACCGAATACGGCGGCGGAAAGCAATCCTGTCAGAGGGGCCGCGTCCATAACGCCCCAATAACGACTGATTAAGGCCGACAGCATCCCGATGACGACCATAACACCTGCACTTGCCATGGCGTGGTTGATAAAACCGGTCACGTCCCCCTGGGCAAGCCTGAGAATGCCCTGCGGAGATCCAATTCTGGCCAGGGCCCTTTCTGCAGCCTGGTTCACCGTTTTATCCGGATCGTACCTGGCAGCGGAAAGCAACAGGGAACTTCCTTCCTGGGATCCGATCTGGCCCAAAGCCTTTGCAGCAGCGGCGCGCAGTTCAGCCGTCGGATCTCGAAATAGACGGTTGAGAAAAACCAACGGATATGGGCCGATCAGGGTGGTCCGCAAGATTTTGGACAGCGGCTCGGCTGCACGTTCGTCGCCGATTTGTCCCAGAAGGTTCGCAGCTTCACTCCGAATGGAAATATTGCGGTGGTATGTCAATGCCATGATCAGCGGCTCGACCGCATTCTTGCCAAATTCCAGAAGGATGTCCCAGGCGAGCCGCTGGACAAATGCATCCTTATCCGCCAGTCGTTCGAGCAGCGGTTCGATCGCCGGTTCACCAATGGAGCGCATTGCTGTGATCATCTGCCGGCGCTTATACCTGCCGCGCGGCGTTCCGGGATCGATCGCTTTCTGGCGTATCGTTTGAATAAACGGTTCGATCGCCCGTGCATCACCTGTCATTCCCAGGGCTATCGCAGCTGCCCGTCGGGTTTCGACATTCGGCGCATTCAGCGTGCGCAGAATCATAGCTTTCCCACGGTCATCCCCGATCAGTGAGAGCGATTGCGCTGCCGCCAACCGGGTTTCAAGATCGCCTTGTTCGGTTTGCAGGGCAAGCAGACGTTCTGAGACGCGCGGGTCCGGGTAGTTTGCCAGGACACCGGCGATCGTTTTCTGCACCCAGTCGGATGGCGTGTTTAACATGGTCAGCAGGACATCCAGCGCCCCCTCCGCACGTATCTCACTCAGGGCTAACGCTGTCGCGTGCGCGACGGTTTCATCCTCATCGCTCAATAAGGACAGCAAGCTCAATACTGCCGGTTCGTTACCGATCATCCCCAATCCCTGTATCGCAGTAATCCGGAGGCGTGTATCCGTTTCATCCAGCAAGCCGGCCAGGGCGTGCATCGCTTCAGGGGGGTCAAGATTCAACAGCGCCAGGGCAGCTCGCAATCGCGACAGCACATCATCACTGCGCGCGGCCTGTAGAAGCGCAGGAACAGCGCGTTGGTCCCCGATATCACCGAGCGCATCGATTGCACCGTAACGGGCCGGCGGCTCCAGGTAATTGACCGCGGCAGAAAGAATTTCGACAGCTTCGGGATCGCGCATCAATCCGAGCGCGTCCGCGAGCCGTTGCTGGAGAATTGAGCTTGGGTTCTCCTGCAGCACGGCAAGCACCGTTCCGACAGCCGGTGCGCCGATCATACCGACAGCACGCGCAGCGCTGCGATGGACACTATATACCCGGTCCTTCAAGAGTTCGATCAGGGCGTCGACCGCCTCTCGCGACCGCAGGCGGCCCAGAGCGATTGCAGCGCCTGCCCGCACGTTCGGATTTGAATGCCTCAACAGGGTTATGAGTTGAGATGCTAGATCTTCACCCGGATAATCTTCCGCCATAGCGTTCGCCTGCTTGGTCTCTCCCCAGTTCTCAAGGATCAGGCGGCCAGCGGGAGAATGACCTCCGGCAGGTCGTTAACAGGGCTGTTCACTTTTCGAGAGACCGGATAGTGGGTCATCTTTTCTGCCGCGAACGGCACGAGGAGATCGTCCAATTCATCCGGGATCCGCTCTGCCGGATCGAGCCAACGGTCGTAATCCTTCGGATCGAGGATGACCGGCATCCGGTTGTGCAGATTAGCCATTAAGCTGTTCGGTTCGGTTGTGATGATCGTGGCTGATTTGACTTCCGAGCCATCCGGCGAATGCCAATTTTCCCACAGCCCGGCGAAAGCGAAGGGTTGGTGGTCAGTAAGTGTGATGTAATGGGGCTGTTTGGCCTTTTCGCCGGGGACAAGGACCCATTCAAAGAAGCCGTCAGCCAGGACTAGGCAGCGCCTGCGGCGGTAGGGCGTTTTGAAAGACGGCTTTTCCCCCAACGTTTCCGCCCTTGCGTTAATCATCCGGCTGCCGATCGAAGGATCTTTCGCCCAAAACGGGATCAGGCCCCACACGAAAAAATCCACCCTGTTTTCACCTGAATTCGGTACAACTGCAACAGGTTGAGTCGGTGCAATGTTGAAATGTGGGCCCATCTGTTGCGGCACCGAATACTGCGGGAATGCCGCCTGGAGGGCATCCGGGTTTGCCGTCAATGTAAAACGACCGCACATTGTGTCACTCCTTATCTGGTTGTTCGGTTTGTAAACTTTGCTTTGCGATTATATCATCCGCGCTGCCCCATCCACCACCGCCAGGTGTGCGGATGCTCAGCACATCTCCATCCTTCAGTTCAAAGGATCCCTTCGACGGGGCTGTAATTTCTATTCCGTTCCGGATGATCACGTTCTTGCCTGGTGCACCCGAACGTCCACCGTTTAGTCCGTATGGTCCTTTGCGGCGGCGGTCCGTGACGAGGCTGGCCTCTGCGGCTGCAAGCATACAGATATCCCGGCGCAGCCCGTTCCCTCCCGGATTCAACCCATTTCCACCTGTACCTTCTCGGATTTCATACCGTTCCACAAGGAACGGATATGTGTATTCCAGCGATTCTATTGGTGTGTTCAGTGTATTGGTCATATGGGAATGACGGCCAGACAGACCCGGAC
>JBFGQG010000277.1:0-5537 GCA_041564295.1 Anaerolineales bacterium
ATGCTCCACCACTGAAACGGGTCCTGCGCGCGAGAACAGCAGAATTGAGTACAATATCTGCCCGGCCGCAGGTGAGTAACAGGCCGAGAAAAGGTAGAAAATGATCAAATCGCTTTATATCACGACAACTGAACCCAGATGCGGTAAATCGCTCGTCTCCCTCGGGTTAGCCGATCTGATATTACGTAAGACTGGCCGTGTCGGCGTTTTCCGGCCGATCATCGATATTAAAAACACATCGCTCCGCGATAAAAACATTGAGCTGCTGGTCGATTACTTCGGATTGAAAATTGACTACGATGACACCTACGCGTTCCTGGAACAGGATGCGATCACGCTCCTCGGCCAGGGGAAGCTGGACGAGATCATCAATACCGTAATCCAGAAATACAAAGTCCTGGAAGCCCAATTTGACTTCATTCTCATCATCGGATCCGATTTTGAAGGCGAAGAGAGCGCCTTCGAAGTGGACCTCAACGCCCAGATCGCCAAGAACCTCGGAGCGCCTGTGCTGATCGTCAGCAGAGGCGACAAAACCGACGTTGCAGACGTGCAGAACGTGGTCCGGGTGGCCTACGATACATTCATCCAGGCCGGCTGTGAAGTGACCGGGTTGATCGTGAACCGCGCCAATCCGGACAATCTTGAAGCGCTCAAATCACAGATGCCGGACTTTCTGGGCCACGACGGCGCCTTCCTGGCCGTCATCCCTGCGGATGAACGCCTCAGCAGCCCGACCATCCGTGAAGTCGCCGAGCAGCTGGATGCCGAGGTCCTCTACGGCCATGAATTCATGGACAACCTGGCATACAACTACCTGATCATTGCCATGGGCGTCGACAATTACTTAATGCACCTGAAGAAAAATTCGCTGCTCATCACTGCCGGCGACAGGTACGAGGTCGTCTTGAGTTCAATCCAGGCCCACCAATCACGAAATTATCCCCGCCTCGCAGGCCTCCTCCTCAGTGGGAACCTGCGTCCGCCGGAAACGATCACCCGCCTGATCGACGGCCTGACCGATATCTTCCCGATCCTGGCGGTCAAAACCGACACGTACACCACTGCCGCAAAGACTTTTGCCCTTCGCTCTTACATCACGGCTGACAATCCGCGCAAAATCGAGCTCAGCCTCAAGCTCTTCGACAAGCACATCGATACCACCGTCCTGGAGAACATGCTCGGCCGGGTCAAAGCGCGCGGCATCACCCCGAAGATGTTCATCTTCAACCTGGTGGAAAAAGCGCGGCAGAACAAGCAGCGCATCGTCCTGCCCGAAGGTATCGACGAGCGCATTCTGCGCGCGGCGGATTACCTGATCGGGCGCGACGTCATCGACCCGATCTTCCTCGGGGATCCAACCCAGGTGCAGGGTGCAATCATCCGACTCGGTTTGCAGAATATCGACCCGGAGCGCCACCCGATCATCGACCCGCTGAACTCTGACCTCGCAGAAGACTACGCCATGACCCTGTGCAAACTGCGGGAATCCAAAGGCGTCAACCTCGAAATGGCCCGCGACATGATCGGCGATGTCTCCTACTTCGGCACGATGATGGTCTACAAAGGCCATGCCGACGGGATGGTATCCGGCGCGATGCACACGACAGCGCATACGATCAGGCCATCACTGCAGTTCGTGAAAACAAAACCAGGGTTTTCGGTGGTTTCCTCGGTCTTTTTCATGGACCTTGACGACCGTGTGCTGGTGTACGGCGACTGCGCCGTCAATCCCAACCCGAACGCGGAACAGCTGGCTGAAATTGCGATTTCTTCAGCAGACACCGCCCGCACCTTCGGCATCGATCCCATCGTCGCCATGCTGTCTTATTCAACCGGCGCCTCCGGGTCGGGAGAAGAAGTCGAAAAGGTGCGTAGAGCAACCGAAATTGCCCAGTCACGCCGGCCCGATTTGATCCTCGAAGGGCCCATGCAGTACGATGCGGCGGTTTCCAGGGATGTCGCAGCCCAGAAAATGCCCGGCTCAAAGGTGGCCGGGCAGGCCACAGTCTTCATTTTCCCGGACCTCAATACCGGCAATAACACTTATAAAGCCGTACAGCGGGAAACGGGTGCGATAGCCATCGGCCCGGTGCTGCAGGGACTGAACAAACCGGTGAACGACCTCAGCCGCGGCTGCACTGTCGACGACATCATCAATACCGTAGCCATCACAGCCATCCAGGCACAAAGCAGTTAGGTGGTTGTGTGGTTGGAAGATTAATCAACGAATTCAGCCAATAACATATGAAAATCCTTGTTCTAAACGCCGGTAGTTCGTCCGTTAAATATAAACTTTTCGATATGATAGACGGAAACGTCCGGGCGGCCGGCCTGGTGGAACGCATCGGTGAGCCAGAGGGCAGGATCAAACACGAAGCGCTTACCGGCCAGCAGGCCTCACCGGTCGAAAAACAACTTTCGATCGCCAACCACGAAGAAGGGCTGAAACACATAGCCGCAATGCTCCTCGACATCAGGTTTGGCGTGATCGGCTCCCCGGAAGATATTTCAGCCGTCGGGCACCGTGTGGTGCACGGTGGGGAACGCTTCAGCGCGCCGACCGTAATCGACGATGAGGTCATCGAGACAATCGAAGCGCTCACGCTTCTCGCGCCCCTCCATAACCCTGCCAACCTGACAGGCATCCGGGTGGCAACCGGGCTCTTCCCACGCGCGAAGCAGGTCGCTGTCTTTGATACAGCCTTCCACCAGACTATGCCGGCCCGCGCATACCGGTACGCGGTCCCAAATGAACTCTACGAGCAGCACGGCGTGCGCGTGTACGGATTCCACGGCACTTCGCACCAGTACGTTGCACGGGCCGCAGCCGCTCACCTCGGCAAACCGCCCGGAGAAACCCACCTGATCACGGCACACCTGGGCAACGGCGCCAGCATCACGGCGGTCGCCGGGGGCAAGTCCGTCGATACCTCGATGGGTTTCAGCCCGCTGCCGGGTTTGATCATGGGGACGCGCAGCGGCGACGTCGACCCTGCGGTCATTTTTTTCCTGGTAAACGACCTGGGGATGTCGATCAGCGATATCGACCACCTGTTGAACAAGCAGAGCGGCCTGATGGGGATCGCTGGCGCCAATGATCTGCGGGATATTGAAGCGCGGATGGTCAACGGAGACGAAACTGCCCGGCTGGCTTTTGAAATGTACGTCTACCGCATCAAGAAATATATCGGAGCGTATACCGCTGCACTCGGGCGCGTGGACGCGCTGGTTTTCACGGCAGGCGTCGGGGAGAACAGCGAACTGGTGCGTGATGCGGTCTGCGCCGGGCTTGAAGGGTTGGGCTACGCGCTGGACCCCGAAAAGAACCGGCGCGGGAAGCAGGGCGCAGTAACGGAGGTCCAACAGGCCGGCAGCGGCTGCAGGATCCTGGTTATCTCTACGGACGAAGAACTTGAAATCGCCCGGCAGGCTGCAGAGGTGTTATGAAAACAAAGGAACGAGACTCCCGTTAGAAGTCCCGTTCCATTAACCGTGTCGGAATATTCCCGGCACTATGGCAGATTACTGCAGGTGGGGTGGTACTCAGGATTGAAATCTTCGTCGTAGATGTAGAACGACCACTCGCCCTCAGACATATTCCGCACCAGCCAGTTGCAAGGATCCGGGGCGTATTTTGTATTGAACAGGTAGACATTGAAACTGTTTCCTCCAAAGGCCAGCACCCTGCCGTCCGGACTCCAGGCCACGTCATTGACAGAACGTTTATACGGCGCCCGAATAATTGTGTTCACATTCCCGGCTGCAGCATTCCAGACCACGATACGCCCGGATGAGTCAGCGGTCGCGAGCCATTCCCCAGGTCCCCAATCAATGGCCGTCAACCCAGATTCATGCGCACCTTCTAATTCCATTTCGATGGTCATCGAATTAGTTTCCCAGATATAGGCAAATTTATCAGCGCCTGCTGATACCAGGCGCCCGTCGTCTTTCCAGTACAGGTCGGTAACTGCTTCGAAGTGCTGATCCAGGCTGCCGATGACCACCTTCGACGCAAAATCCCAAAGCAGGATCGTTCCGTCGCTGGCGCCTGTCGCGAATACACTCCCATCAGGGCCCCAGGCAAACGATGTGACTGCGACCTCTTCGTCGATCGTCAGCGTTTCACTCACGATCTCGCCGGCAAAAATGAGCGGTTCGACCTCCCAGATCGCGAATTCGTTGACATCACCGAACGTTCTTCCAATCATGTATTGGCCATCCGGAGAAAAGGCTAATTTTTCGCCATTCACAATGAAATCCAGTCCGGTGTTGGTATCGATGATCACGCTCCCCGCTGCCAGAAGGCTAGTGGAAGAAAAATCCATCCCGCTGCCGTAATTATTAAAACCAAGGTCATCAAAAACCCCCGACTCGGCGTCCCACAACAGGACTTTACCATCCCCGCTGCTTGTGAGGAACAGGAATTCGTCCAGCCAGAGCATGTCGTAGACCCAGTCCAGGTGACCTTGAAATGTCCGCATTGCAGGTTCCTGGTTCAAATCCCAGAGAAAAATGAAATCGACGCCGGAGGCCAATTGCCCATCGGGTCCCCAGCTCAGCGATTCAACAGAGCCGTTATGACCGCGCAGGATTCGCGCCGGTTCTCCGGTTGCGAGGTCCCAGACGATGACCGTGTCATCCCAGGAACCGGAAGCCAGTCGCCCGTCGTCGCTCCAGGCGACCACGTTAACCCAATCCGTATGGCCGCGCAGAATCTCAGCCTGCCCGCCGAACATATTCCGAACGGCAACGGTGCCGTCTTTCGACGAAGTTGCCACGCGGCCGTCCCGGTTTACAGAGACGGAAAGCACCCCGGACTGGTGGTCTTCGTAAGTAACGTCGATGTCCCAGGTGGCTGTGTTCCAGATCAGGGTTTTCCCGTCGTCGGCACCGGTGACAAGACCGCCCACCGGGTTCCAGGCGACGGATGATAATCCGAAATCATACCCTAGCCTTTGTTCGGACTCCTGGCTCGCAAGGTCCCAGATGATGAGCGTGCTGTCCCAGGACGTCGAAGCCAGAGTGCCGCGCGAGCTCCAGGCGAGACCGGAAATAGCGTCCTGGTAAATCGGCAGAATGATGTCCGGCTCGCCGGACGTCAAATCCCAAACGATGATCTGCCCATCTTCAGAACCGGTTGCAAGACGCCCATCTTCGCTCCAGGCAATCTCGGTGACGTTGCTTTCATGTCCGATGAACTCCTGCGGCTCATGAGTTTCTGTATTCCAGAGATAAACTTCAAATCCATCTCCCCATGTTGCCGAGGCCAGCTGCCCGGATGGCGACCAGGCGATGGCCGAGACGCTTCCATACGGGTCCTCGAGGGCATCGACGAGCGGCGGGTAGAATGCCGGGAGAAGACTCAGCACTTCATCCGCGGTCATGTCTTCGGGAGAGATACGTTTCGATTCGAGCGCCAGGAGAGCTGCGAGAGGAGGATCGATCTCCACAAGGGTGAGCGCCTTTGCGCCGATTTCTCCCGCATAGGCTTTTTCAGCCTGCTGGACGGCTTCTTCTTGAGCGGCTTCAGCCGC
>JBFGQG010000278.1:0-5532 GCA_041564295.1 Anaerolineales bacterium
GAAATCCGGAAGATAAGGGTTGTCTGAAACGGATTCGTAACCGGTATCGAAACCCATCCGGGCGCCGATCCGTTCAGTGATCGAAGTTTTACCTGCTCCGATGTTTCCTGCGACAAGTATCAAGTGTTTGTTCATATTCCGTTCCTGTCTGAAATCAGCCTGCGGTTCTTATCTTACCAGCGAAGCCGGAAACGTGTAAGCCGGTCCTGGATTTAATCGTTGCGAGGCCTGTCTATTCAGAATCCCTCATATTCATTACAGCTTTATCATGCGTTAACAATGATATTGCAATATAATTGCGTATGGAATCTGCCGTCAAAAATTTGCGCGCATTGCGACTCGGCACCGGTTATTTTTATGCCCCCGGCGTTTGCCGGCCGGGTCGATTATCCACTGCGCACCACGGCTGTTTGCAATCTTTATTGTTGAACCGGCTCGGGGAGAGTCGATGAACCGGGCGTAAATGCCGGGGATACTCGAAAGCTACGTCTTATGGATGCCAACGAATTCGCGAACCTGATCCACCGGCTCAACGCCGGCGCGTATTCGAGCGCCGAACTGCAGCAGCTCAAAATCGGGTTAATTACGGGGAAATTGTATTACGTCCCTGCTGATCAACCCCCCAACACGCAGGTCCGCCACCCCGTGCGATCCGTCGGTATTGCAGGCCAGAGCGCAACGATCGAGCTGACGACAGAAGCTGCTGCCGCCCTACGCACCCTGAAGAAACCCATTTCAACACCCGCAGGTTTCAGCGGCCTCGCCGACCGGGGACAAATCCCTGATGGTTCCCGAGTCCCATTCGACCCCAACGATAGGTTTTGGGGTCGTGAAGCCGAGCTCCGAAACCTCTGGATGAAGATCCATCCTGAAAGCATCGACAAGGCCGTATACCTGACCGGCGATAAGAACGTCGGGAAGACGCAGATTGCGATTGAGTTCTGTTTTCGATATGGTCGCTTCTACCAGAGCATCCACTGGATCAACGCCCGCAACCCGATTGAACTGGAGCTGCAGCGGATTGGCGCCGCACTGCCGCTCAAACGCTGGCCGACAAAGCTGAGCAGCCAGATCCAGGAAGTGCTGAAGTACTGGCAGGCCGGTGGTCCGTACCTGGTTATCCTGGACCACGTCGACTCTGTCCGCATCCTCAAGCAATGGTTCGGTAAATTCGGCAACAGCAAAGTCCTCGTCGTGCGGGATGCGGATTTTGAAGATGAACAGTTTTCATTCCCTGCGCTGGATGTACGTGAATTCAGCGAGGTCAACGCGCTGACGTTCCTGCGCAGTACCAGTGAGAAGTTTGCCAAAACAGACCTCTCCGACCTGCTGCCGCTGCGCAAAGGCACCACATATCCGCCATTCGGCCTGTCTCTCGCAGCCCGTTATTTCAGCGCGGTCAAAGACAAAGACTTCACGAACTATGCCCGCAGCCTGCGCAAGAAAAGCATGCTCGTGCGGCATCCCCGCATCTACGATCTCACGCGCAGGTCCAGCCAGGACTCGTTCGCGTACCTTGCTCCGGCTGTTATCGCCAACTGGGAAATCCTCCGCAGCAAGAAAGCAAGGCAGCTGCTGCGCGTCCTGAGCTTCTGCGCGCCTTTCGAAGCGGTCCCAATGGAACTGCTGCAGAAAGTGCTGCACATCGACCTCGACCAGATCGTCCAGGCTGCAGAAGAACTGCGTGAGGCTGGTCTTCTGCACGAGAACACGCCTGGGTTGGGGATCCATCCCGGCATCTCCGCTGTCGTCAAGGCACTGGGTGACAACGGTAAAGCAGAGCAGGAAGAGGTCGCAGCCCTTTTCCGCCGCCTGGCTGATGCACTTGGCGCGCTCTTCGACGCTCGCTACGCCTCCACGAACCCGACCGCCGCATCGCAATACATTTACCACATGCTCGCGGCCGCTTCTGCTGCCTCATTCCTCGAGATCACGGACATCGGCGGCGCGCTCTGGCTCCAACTCGGTGAATATAGCAAGAGCATGGGCGCGCTCGATAACGCACGCACATTTTTCGAACACGCACTTACGGTGCTTGAGAAGAATTTCGATTCCTCGAAACCCACCCTGTTGACCACGCATCGTAAACTCGCTCAAATCGGCAAGGACCAGGAAAACTTCCACGGCGCCCGTGCACATTATGAAAAAGCCCTGCGCATCGCGACAAGCATGTACCATGCCACGCACCCGAATGTTGCCGGCCTGGAACACGAATTGGGCCAGGTCTTATTGGTTTTAGGCGATCATGAAGCCGCCGTTACCCATCTTCAGAAGGCTTTCGACATCGAATCCCACAAAGATGAAGAACTGGTCCTCGAAGAAGAAGAATCGGGTGCCGCCGGTGAAGCGAACATCACCCAGAGAGCCATCCACCTGACCAAGGCGCTTATCAAGCAGGGCGAACTGATCACCGCGCGCGAACTCCTGCTCCGGACTCGTTCCATCCTGACCCAGCAGGAGGGCCATAATGAGCTTGAACTGGCCAATATCGAGACCTACATGGGCCTGATCGCTCGCGGTCTCGGGAACTTCACCGAATCTCAGACCTATTTCGCACACGCCGCAAGGCTGCTGGAAGTACGGTTCGGACCGCGGCATCAAAAACTCGCCAGGGTCCTTTTCAAGCAGTGCGAAGTACTCGTGATCCTCGGGGAATGGACCAGGGCGCTGTCCATAATCGAACGCGTCATTGAGATCGATCGCGAGGCCCAGCCGAAGGACGAACTCGTCATCGCCCGCGACCTGGAAATGATGGGCAAGATCCTCCAGGCAACAAATGCCTACGGCGGAGCACGCAGTCGCTTCGAGGAAGCGCTCGCCATCCGCATCGAAAAACAGGGAGAATTCCACCCGGATACTGCCAGGACATTATTCTTGCTCGGCAGCGTCCTCACCTCGCAGGAAGACTACCCAGAAGCGAAGAAACAGTTTGAACATGCGCTCGAAATCTACTCCACCCTGCTGAGTCCCGACCACATGGTCGTCGCCAACACGCACGAACAGCTTGGTAAGGTCCTTATGGAGATGGGCGACGACCAGGCCGCGGTTGAACATTACGACCGGGCGCTCAAGATCCTGGGGGACAAGTTCGGCTGGGACCACCGCAAGGTGTCAGAGATGCTGGTGCTCCTCGGTCGGGTGCATTACAAGCTGAAGCAGTTCGACAATGCAAAAGCCCAGTTCGAACGCGCCCTCGAAATCGACGAGGCCATTTTTGGGGACAGCCATCCGCGCATCGCCCGCGACCTGCATTTCCTCGGCAGCATTTACGAAGAACTCGAGAACTTCGAAAAGACGGAAGATTTCTACCTGCGCTCGCTTGAAATCAACGAAGTCTTCTTCGGCGAGGTCCACCCGAACAGTGCCAAGGCGCATGAAAAAATGGGCCATCTCTACCGCGCCATGCACGATTACAAGAAAGCGCGCTCCCATTTCAAACAGACGCTGAACATCGAAGAACGCGTGTTTGGGCTCGAACACCCTAACCTGTCGAAGACGTTGAACAACCTCGGCATCGTCACCCAGAACATGGGCGACCTGAACCAGGCGCGGACCTATTTCCAGCGCGCTTTCGATATCGCCGAGAAAGTCTACGGGCGCTACCATCCGAACCTTGCCGTGCTGGCGAACAACCTGGGCGTGGTGCTGAAAGACCTGCGCGAGTTCAAGAACGCGCTCGAATATCTTGAGCGGGCGCTCGAAATCGACGAAAAGACCTACGGCCGAGAGCACACCACCGTCGCGCGCGACCTCAGCAACATCGGCCTCGTCTACCAGGAGACGGGTAAATATGCGAAGGCGCTCGAGAACTTCGAAAAAGCCATCGAGATCGACATCAGCGCTCACGGCATGAAGAGTGCCATCGTCGCCACCCGCCTTAACAACCTCGGGCTGATCCTGCGCGCCCTGGGGGAATACGACCTGGCTTATGAAAAGCTCAACCGGGCGCTCGAAATTGATGAAGAGCTGTCCGGAATCAACCATCCGAACGTCGCCATCCGGTTGAACAACCTCGCCAACCTGCTGCTAGACCGCGGCGAGTTTATCAAGGCACGAGAATATCTCGAACGCGCCCTAGCCATAGATGAACGCATTTACCCGGCGGACCACCCGAACATCGCCCTGCGCGCGCTGAATCTGGGCCAGGTGCTCCAGGAAATGGGCTATTACGCCGGGGCTGAGGTCCAGTACCAGCGTGCCCTCGAAATCGACGAACAGACCTACGGCACGGACCATCCCAATGTCGCCCGCGACATCGATAAACTTGGTTCTGTTTTGCTCGAAACCGGCGACCTGGAAAGTGCCCGCAAGCTCTTCGAAGTCGCGATCACCGTCTGGGAGAAGACCCTCGGTAAAAGACACCCTTACCTCGCTCTCGGTTACAGCCACCTGGCGAACGCACTGATGCAGCAGGGCCAGCTCGACACGGCCAGGAACCTGACCGAAAGAGCACTCAAAATAAATGAAACCCTCCACAAACCGGACCATCCGTTCGTGGCGCGTGATCTCCACCAGCTCGGCAAGATTCACGAACTGATGCAAATGCCCGTCCGGGCACGTGAACATTACGAACGCGCCCTGCAGATCCGGCGGCGGCGCCTTGGCGATATGCACCCTGACCTCGCCGGCAACCTCGTCGACCTCAGCACCCTGCTCCTCGAACAGGAAGACCCGGCGGAAGCCAAGCGACTTCTCGACCAGGCCATCACGATTTATAAACGTGCATTCGGGCGGAATCACCCCAAGATAGCCTTTGCAATGAACGCGCTGGGGCTGGCATATGAAAAGCTGGGCGATCTTGACAATGCCGCCGAGAATTTCAAGGTCGCGCTGGCGACGTGTGAACTGCACTTCGGTGAGGACCACACTATCGTTGCAGAAATTTTGTCGAATTACGGGCGCATTTTGAGCCTCCAGGGGCACCAGGCCCGTGCAAGAGCCCAGTTCGAACGATCGCTGCGCCTGAACGAACGCCTGCTGCGCAGCGATCATCTGCGTGTGGGCTTAAATCACCGCGATATGGGCAGTGTCCTGCTTGAAATGGGCAAACATGACGAAGCCCATTACCATTTCGAGCTCGCGCTCCGCATCGTCAAGGACGAACTGGGACCCAACCACGTCGACACGATCTCACTGCTGGAGAGTATCGGGAAGACGCTTTGTATGCAGCGTGATTACGCCCGGGGCGAAGCCTACCTGGAAGATGCCTTCGGCGCTTACCAGACCGCCCTCGGCGCGGACCATCCGAAAGTCGGTGCGATTGCATGGGAACTCGGCATGATTTCGAAAGAGCAGCAGCGCAAAGCCGACGCCCAACGCTATTTCACCATCGCATTACAGATCGACGAGCAAGCCTATGGGAAGGAACACCCGGTGGTCGCACGCGATCTCAACAATCTCGGGCAGGTTCTGCAGGACTGGGGTCAATTCGATGAAGCCCGTAAGCATTTTGAACGGGCGCTTGCGATCCGGGTCAACGCATTCGGCATAAACCACAATGATACGGCCACTTCCCTCAACGACCTCGGCAAC